>NZ_QQAY01000011.1 GCF_003350505.1 Falsibacillus pallidus | reverse complement strand
TCCATAAAAGTCATCCTTTCATAAAGATTTCTTTATGGAAGGATAACGGATTTCACCCAATATTTACACCTTTTCGCTTAACTTGACGGCTATGGGGACAGGTTCCTTGTCCCACCCCAAATCTGCGAGATGCAAGGAAGCTATTAATATAAATAAAGGGCCAGCGCCCCCACCCAAGTGAATGGGCGGGGGCGCTGGCCTTTTTGATGAGGTTAGATTGGGACGAGGAACCTGTCCCTGCGTACCAAAAACCTTATATAATCACCAGGCTCAACAGGCCCAGAATCCATAGCAAGGGGATTACATCAATTATAACGGCCCTCCTATTTTTGCTCTTCCTGTACTGCAGCCACGCAGCGATGGAGCAAGTGATTACAACCAATGGATAGATGCCGATGACAAAGACAAATAGGCTGTTCCAAAGAGCGATTCCGTTGTCGAAGCTCATGAATGACAACCCCCAAATGGGCAGCCAGAGAACAATGAAAATTAAGTATAAAACCTGGGTAATCACCAAAAATAGTTTCATTTGCTTGTAACTCCTTAGTTTGATCTACTGATAAATTTCTTTTATCCGGCGAGGTCCTCAATTTTAATCGCACGGGTATGTTTTGTATGATTCCAGGTCTTATTTTTGCTGGTCAGTATCCCAATTAAAGTTATTGGAAACCAAGTGAATTGAAAAATCGGAAATAAAATGAGACCCAAGTATGCCTTCCACGGCCGCCTTTCAAGCAGCATAACCAATGGAAATTGGAGAAATAAAACGATATTCAAACCAATCCATGCCCAGTCAGGAATCATTTTCAGCAGGTCGAATTGAGTATACAAAGGTGTTGCAAGCTGCAAGCTGGACATCACCCAAACGGCTGCCACAAATAGAAATCGAATCGGCTGAAATAGATACATTGCTGCATCAAATTGTGCAAATTTACGGGTTTGAAGGGATTTAAGAATAAGCGGCTTCATATATTTTCTTGCACAGTCCGTGTGCCCTCTCATCCATCGCAGCCGTTGTCTTACGGAACTGGCGAGTGTGATCGGTTTTTCATCATAGACAATCGCATTGCTTGCCCAGGTAGGATAGATTCCCCTGCCGATGCATCGAGCTGTAAATTCAACATCCTCTGTCAGCGATGTTGAATTCCATCCCATCTCCTTTAGCAGCTTCGCCTCAATGCACATCCCGGTGCCGGCTAATGTACTTGCCATGCCCCAATTATGACGGGCTTGCTGCCACATCCTGTTAATGAACCAATACGTTATGGCATAGGACAATGTAACCCAGGAATCATAAGGGTTTTTTGTTTCGAAATAACTCTGAATCACTCTGTGACCTTCAAGCAATTTTTTATTCATCTCGATAAGAAAATTCTTGCTGACCAAATTGTCCGCATCAAAAACGATTACAGCATCAACTTGACGGCTCCTTTTCCATAGGTGTTCCAGCATCCACTCGACCGCAAAGCCTTTCCCTTTTCTTTTATCATCAAAGCGTTCCATTGCTGACACACCATATGATGCTGCAACCTGGGATGTTTTGTCCGTACAGTTATCACAAATGATGTATACGTCGTATAAATCTTTTGGATAATCCAACTGTTTTAAGTTTTCCAAGAGTGGCCCAATGACCATTTCCTCGTTATGAGCAGCCACAAGGATCGCAAAGGATTTCTCTGGAGCATAATCCCCGCTTATTTCTATCCTCTTCTTAAAGCCGCCGAGACTGATGATAATTTGATAGAGACTGACCGAAAAAATAATTCCTTGAAACACATTTGCTATGACAATCATAAATTGGTGCATGAATTCTTCCTTTCAGCCCTATGGTGTCTTTCTTTGAAATGAGAGTGCTATATCGAGCAGATGACCAGATTTCGACAAAGGATCCTATATCCATTTTTCCATTGCCGTCAAAGTCGGCAACGATCCCTATCCTTCCGTTCCCCCTTGCCCATGGGCCAAAGTCATTGTCTAAAGAACGAAAGCTGCCATTCCCCTCATTTTCAAAAACACGCCAAACACCGGTCTTTTTGTTATAAGTGATTAAATCACTTCTACCATCACCATTTGAATCCGCTGCCTCTACCTGATCATCAGAAGCAACCTCTAATCCTTCAACTCGGTGCTCACCTAATCTGCCCTGTTCAAACTGCAGAATATGCGCCTGCCTTCCACTTAGGGATAAAGACAGAATGTCATCTTGGAGGGAATTTTGAAATTTTCCTATGAAAATCTTATTATCCTTGGAAACATGAGCATCATACGATTTTGTAGTTAAATGGGCGTTTGAATATACGCTATTCAGGATGCGGCCGTCAAGCCTTGCAATTAGTCCAAACCCATTTAAAGATTGATAGGGCTGGATTGACTCAAGTCCCGAAGGCAGCTTCCCTATAATTTGAGGGGACTGAAACTTCCCTTTCCCTGCAATGAAAACTGTGAGACTACCGGTTTCATTATTGTAGGAAAGCAAATCTTTCTTCTTGTCTCCGTTGTAATCTACTAGAAAGAGCATTTCTTCAGATGGAAAAGATGCCTTTAGCCACACTTCCGGGGACTTCTGTGGACGATTGCGCGGCATCGAATAATTTCCCGGCACCACAAGGATCTGGTCCCTCTCCCTCACGATAATATCCGCATTCCCTTTACCATCCACATCCCCAACTAACAACTGTTGCCCTTTTGTTCCATCTGGAAGCTTTACTCGATGTGCAGGTGTGAATGGAATAATGTCATAGAGAGACATCCAATGGTACTTTTCTTCCTCTAATCCCTTTACCAACCGATGGAGATAAGATCGATCTCCATTACCTTTATACTTATATACGGGCAGACCATTTTTCATGACCGGTTTACCATCGTCGTCTAATACTTTCTTGAGATAGGAAAATTCCAGGAATGGATGAAAATAAAATGAAGCCAATCCATTGCTTTTAGATGCCTTAGAAAGTATTTTTTCTACTGAACTTTCATCTTTTACATATCCTAAAGGTGCAGGAACATAGATTGATCCGAGACTCCTCTTTCCAAACGAATTGATAGTTTCATAAACGTTCAGATCCTTGAACGACCTTAGGGAATAAAAGTCTGGTTGATATAAAATGCCCATGAAGGAACGAAATACTTTCTCTTGTTCACGTGTATCTTTATAGTGAGGCGATTCCCAAAAGGCTGGATGAATCCCCGCTTTCTCAAAGGCAGACAGACTCTTCTGGATACGCTCCGCTGCATAAGCGGGATCTTTCGTCACAGGAAAACCACTCACCTTAAATTCTGCTCCTGTACCTGAATTTTGATTGTCGCCTTTCATGGCGGCATCCCCAAACTGATGGCTGTATCCATGCATGCCCAAAATACCTCCATGCTGCTGCGCATCAAGGAGAATTCCACTCAACCCCCGCGAAATGGAGTCAGGATCAGGATCGTCGATTCCCCTCTCTATCCAACTTCCATCCGGCAGCATACTCTTCCACCTTGGAATAACAGCTACATGAAAAGGAATTTGTTCTGCTTCTAAGTATTCCATCACTGCCCGCAGCTTCCCCAATCCATCTAAACTATTATATTCACCACCGGGGCCAACATCCTCCAATCGAATCATTGCATGCCGCTTATTCAAATCAGGAAAAACATTCTCACCCGTATAAGTCAGAAAATAAACCAAAAGTAAAATTCCAGCTATTACGCCGCCAATCCAATATTTCAACATGGAACAAAGGGGACGGAGGGACAGGTTCCTTGTCCCGGAGCGGGACAGTGAACCTGTCCCTCCGTCCCAATCTTTAACTCAATTCTCATGTATATCGCCCCCTCATTTCCCCACTAATACACGATGTTCAAGCAGCAGCCTCAGCCATTGAGAGGGCTTGTTGTAAGACTCTGCCTGATTTTTGCGGTTTGGGGTGATATATAAATGCCAACTCAATGCCCTTTGGACGCATGCGAGTTCATCTGATATCCGCAATGCTCGATCCAGGTCTTTCATCGGCGCTAATTTTGTCCACGGTTCTAAATAGTGCGGCCGAAATTCTTCCACCATCCCCAGCCATTCCGAATCATCTGAAATGAGGTCATCAAGCGCATGCCAAAATACGCGCGTGCTGAAAAACGGATGCGAAATAGATGCATCGCCCCAATCAAAAAACACAAGACGATCCCCCACCAGCCGAATATTATTTGTATGGAGGTCACCGTGTTCAATGGATGGCGGAATGATGGAGTCTAATTCATCACACATTTCTAATAGAATCGGCAGAAGCGACATCACCTGTTTCGTCTCGTTTCTGCTTAATCCCGTTTTGCACATTTCTTCTAAAGATTGATGGATCTCTTCCTTCAGGACGGGCATTCTCCGATCCGGAACCCCCACCTGCATCAAACGATCCACGCTTTTCATCTCTGCCATTTGGAGCTCTGCATACTCGCTAATCGCCTTTTGCCAAAGCTTTTTATCCTTCAACGTGCGCAGAGATTCCCCCTTTAGGTCCTTCATTAACAACCAGTTTTCTGGCTCGTTTGCACTTAAAACATCAACCGTTTTCCGTGGGTACCTTTTCTGCAGTTCACTACTTAGCACTGCCTCATGCTTTGACGCGAAAGTGCCTGCCTTAAAATAATAATCCTCTTCGTACGTTGGAATACGGAGAACAAGGGTAACATCGGTATCCTTAACAGGTTCAAGCTTCCCTTTTAATTCTAAATCCGCTCCCTTCAGCTCTTGGCGTATCCACTGTTCTACACCTTCATAATAGCTGTCCTGATGCCACGGAATCTGCACTTTTCTATCTGCCATCTTTATTCTCCTCTGCCTAGACATACGTGTTTGCTATTACTAATTCTAGAATTTTCAGACTTTTAATTCAACAAATCTTTTTATTCCGCTTCAAAAAATAATTGGTATAATTTAGAAAAGGGGGATGGGTATGCTTCATTTAAAAACCATTACAAAAGAAAACTGGATTAAGGCAATTTCACTTAAGGTGCGGGAAGATCAAGTGAAGTTTGTCGCATCCAATGCGGTTTCACTCGCTCAATTGAATTTCCTTGAAAATTTTCACGCAAAGGGCATTTATAAAGACGAGGAAATGATCGGCTTCACGCTTTATGGGATTGATGATGAGGACCAGGAATACTGGATCTACCGAATGATGATTGATCAGAAGCATCAAGGGAAAGGCTATAGCAAAGAGGCAATTCGACTTGTGATTGACGATATCAAGATGATGAAAGAAGACCGACACCAAACAATCACTCTGTCTTATGAGCCAACCAATGAACATGCCAAACGGGTTTACGACAAAATGGGATTCCAAGAAGTAGAGGGGCTCATTATCGGGGATGAGCAAGTGTCCCGGTATACATTTTAGGAAGCGCAGGGACGGTTTTTTTCTTCTTTTCATTGAAAAAAACCGTCCCGTTCTTCTTCGACCTTCACTTCTAAAATTGGGACGAGGAACCTGTCCCCATGTCCCTCCATGATAACTTTTCTAACACTTTTTCCGGCGCTTCTCTCACTTTGATGTCTTCTCCCAGAAATAGCAGCCAGTTCGTCATTTCAACCAATTCTTCTGGATGATCCACATTGACGGAAGTTTTAAGTATGGCTTTAGCTTGGTAAGGGTCCGTATAGGAAATGAACACTTTTATTGGGTGGTATTTTCTGAACTGGGCTATCGCCTTTTGGCCAAGTTCAAGGACTATATTCATTTCTTCTTCTTGCCTGATTAGTTTTTCTAAAATCTTTTTCTTGCTCCATCTTTTTTTCGCAGGGTATGGTCTGATATCTGTGAGATGGTCGACAGGGATAATCTTTCTCTTTTCTTCCTCCAAGTCAAAGCCTTCAATCAGCCAATTCCCTTTTTCAAGATACAGGTGCAAAAGATAAATCGGAACATCCCCCTCCTCATTGATGGTAATCCATAAATGGCTGTCCAAAAGAATGAGTTGGATGAGTTGTTCTAACTTAGGATGCGGCAGGTCTGACAATTCAAGGAGGTCGGGATTGTTTGGGTTTGTTCCTTCAAACAGCAAAATTTTATTTAAGTGAACAAGATCTTCCTGCTGATTTTCTGAGATAAGACCGAGTAATTTTTCAGCTAAAGACTGGCGGCTTTTAAGGTAAGGAAGCTGCTTATTCCTTGTGGCCATAAAGGCAACAAACAGCGCTTTAATCTCATTATCCGTAAAGCGGACAGCAGGCAGGACCGAGTTGTTTAAGACAGAATATCCGCCGTCCCTTCCAACCTCTGCGACGAGCGGCATTCCCATTGCTTCAATTTCTCTGACATCGCGAATTGCTGTCGAACGGGAGATATTAAATTCCTTCATGATTTCAGAAATAGTAAAGTATGCGCGGTTGTTGATATACCGCATAATAGTATTGATTCGCTCAACCTTATTCATCGACGCCTCCTAAACAGTATCATTTTTTGACATGATTTAACGTTATTATAAACTCATCAAATGAAATAAGTCATTTGAAAAACGGGAAAAAGGATGGGATCAACGATGGCAGTTTATACGTTGGAAGAAAAAGAAAGCTTTACGGTTGCAGGAATAGGAACGGAGCTTAAAAGCAATTACACAGACTACGCCGGCATCAACAAGGAAAAGGCAGATTTTTGGATGGGCATCGGAGAAGATGGAAAACTGGCTGCATTAAAATCCGTTGCCGTTAATGACTATATTTTCGCCGTGAACGAAGCAGTGAATAACAAGATGATGCACTACGCCGGTGTCATGACAGATAAACCTGTTCCAGATGCCACAAGGATGATTCAATTTCCAAAGGGATCTTATTTGGTTGTCAAAGGAGAAGCGGAGACATCTCTGGATTTGGGCATCCAGCTAACGGGCATTGCCTTTGGTCAAGCACTGCCTGAAGCAAAGGATTTCGCCTATGTTGGAGGACCTAATACATCGGTTGAAATGGGTAAGCGCAACGGCTTGGTTTATGGCGAAATGTGGATTCCTGTTGTGAAGAAATAAAAGGAGGTATGGACATGACTTACATCGTAGATTTTAAAAGTGTATCTGCCGTTGGTTTAGAATTGTCGCCTGCTGCAGAAGCGCTTGCTGGCTTGCGTGCAAATGAAGCCCGCTACTTTATGAACAAATATAAGCATGAATTTACGGTGGTTCCAGCTGCCGATAGTCAGGACACACTTGACTATGTGAACCGGATTTTGAAAGAAGAACGTGATATAGAATTTGCGGCAAAGCCTCTGGAAACGTCTCAATTTCAAGTCGAAAACATCAAGTTCGCCTATGTTTTTTATGAGGATGGCCTATCGGTCAACGTCATGTACACGGTTGATGACCCTAAAAAGCGCGCTGTTGGCTTTAAGCTTTCAGATGGAATGGAGATCCCGAAGGAGTTAGAAGAAAAGTTCAAGTTCGCCAGACAAAAATCCAAACTGGCCGGAACCATCCGAGGCTCCTATTTCATCATCAAAGGGGAATATTAAGAGATGTAGGGACATGGGGACAGGCTCCATGTCCCACTAATATTTGGAAGCAGCTTTCATGGTTGCCGGGAAAAACAGCATGAAAACTACGATGCCGACCGGGATGCTCATCCATATATCCGCTATATTTATGGTGCCTGCCTCCAAAAGTGTCCGATAGAACACCAGCCCATATGGAATGATCAAGACGACAGACGTAATTATCCCCGGCGTGTACCTCTTCAACAAAATAGCCTGGCCGATATGGGTGAGAGAGTGCAGCACAAAAACGCTCATCAGCCCTAAATACAGCCATTTGCACCACCCTTGAAATCCTTCTAAATATAGAAGAATAGTAGAAAGCGAGATTACGACAAACTCAACAAAAACCACTAAAGAAAACTGATTCGTTTTCTTCGCAAAGTTCTTTTCAAAATAGAATATCGCCTTTTTCGGAAGTCTTTCGTGAAGATCCTTCCTGTTTCTTCCAATCCACTTCTCCACCACAACGATTTCCTCAAAATCATGTATGGCAAAAATGATTGGGAATAGCCATATAAGTAGAACCGTCCACTGAGTAATAAATACCCCTCCATCCACTGATGATGAAAGCGTCGTTTTATAACCCATATATTACCATAATCCATTATATATTCATATTTATTAATGACTATTCCTCAATTATCAGAAGCATGAGCACCATCCCCCTGCTTCCTCCCCAATGTGAAACTGGGACAAGAAACCTGTCCCCACGTCCCACGATTGACTACATATAAGGTTTACGAGAAAATAGATAGGAATTGTAGGATGGGAAGGAGGATTTCAGTGGAACATCGCTCACTGATTCTGCTTGGTCTTTTAATGGGACAAAGCCAGCACGGCTATCAGATTAATGAATTTATTGAAAGAAATTTAAGCACGGTTACCGATATGAAGAAACCCACTGCTTATGCCACTTTGGATAAGCTGAATAATAAGGGTTATATAGATATTCAGTTAGAGCAAGAAGGGAATAGACCCACTCGAAAGGTCTACTCTATTAACGAAAACGGACGAAAGTACTTTTATGAATTGCTTTTGCAAAATCTTTCTTCTGCAGAAAGTGTGAATTACCAAGGAGATATCGGGTTAATGTTTATTGATTTTCTTCCGATGGATCAAGCCATACCTGCATTGCAGGAAAGATTGAAGAAAAACAAAAAATTGATAGACAGGTTTAGCCAAACCCCTTCACACGGGATACGCACAGGTGTCAATCTTGCCGTTGAACATAAAATTACCATGTTAGAAGCAGAAGTCACCTTTCTTGAAAAAACCATTAAACTTCTACAGTCCGAATGAACTTTTCGCCATAGACATCAGGGAACCCAATGAGGTTCCTTTTTTAGTTGCGCCTCAGATTATAAAAAACCAAAATTAACTTTATAGTCACGATTGACTAATCGCCATAAAACCACTAAACTGTTTATAGTCAAACGTGACTAATCAAATACATACTAAGGAGTGAAAAATTTTGTTTCTTGCTATAAGGGAGTTAAAGCATGGGAAATTGCGCTTTCTGATGATCGGCATTATAACTGTGCTGATTGCATGGCTAGTATTTATTCTTTCAGGCTTAGGCAATGGGCTTTCTACTTTAAGTGCGGCGACATTTAAAAATATGGATGCCAATTATGTAACTTTTGAAGATGGATCAAGATCCTCAATGAGCCGTTCATTATTAAGTGAATCATTGGCGGATAAATTAGAAAAAGAAGCTAATGTTTCTGCGGCATCAGCCATGGGTGCAACCATGGGGACTGTCCGCAGCAATACCAATTCGAACGATAATGAAAAGATCGATGTTGCCCTACTTGGAGTAGAACCAGGCAGTTTTCTGGAACCGAAAGTAATTGAGGGAAGTCCTCTCCAGGCAAAAGAATTGGTCGACGTTATCGCAAACGATACGTTAAAGAAAAAAGGCCTCAAAATTGGGGATACGCTAAAGATTGAGGGATCTTTGGAAAAGCTGAGAATTGCCGGGTTCGTTAAGAATGAAACCTATAATCATTTACCCGCTATCTTCACTTCTTTGGATAAATGGCGCGCCATACAATTTGCAGCTCCTGGTGCAGATAAAGGAATTAAAAAACCGGTCAATGCCATTATGCTGCAAGGAGAAAATATCGACGCAAAAAAAATGAATCAGCAATTTAAAAATACAGAAATCGTAACTAAGGCTGATGCTATCCAAGGGATGCCAGGCTATAAAGAAGAAAACGGGACGATTATGATGATGCTTGCTTTTCTCTTGGCTATCTCGGCATTTGTACTAGGCGTATTCTTTTACGTCCTAACCTTGCAAAAATCCAATCAATTCGGCATCTTAAAAGCCATTGGCGCAAGCAATCGCTTCCTTGGCAGAGCAATTGTCTCCCAGGTATTTCTTCTATCCTTCACCAGTATTGCAGCAGGGATTTTGCTAACCTACGGAACGGCGCTTATTCTGCCGGATGAAATGCCATTCTCACTTGACCCTAAACTTGTCATCCTTTATGCCCTTTTATTACTGGTCATATCGATTTTAAGTTCATTGGTCTCAGTCCGAAAAATAACAAAAGTAGACCCGCTTCAAGCGATCGGGAGGGTAGAATAATGTCAGGAATTCAATTTAAGAACGTTTCTAAAATATATCAGCAAGGCGAGAATCAAGTTCTGGCTCTAAATGACATTTCCTTGACTGTTGATCAAGGGGAATTCGTGGCTGTCATTGGCCCATCGGGTTCTGGAAAAAGTACATTTTTGGCTATCGCAGGTGCCTTGCTCCAAGCATCTGAAGGTGAGGTTATTCTGAAAGAGAAGAATCTAAATGATTTAAACCCTAAGGATTTAGCCCGCTTTCGCCTCGAGGAAATAGGATTCATCTTACAAACAAGCAACCTGATTCCCTATTTAAATGTACTGGAACAACTGCTTGTCGTGAAAAGAATGGCAGGGAAGCTTTTAAAAGAGGATAAGGAATATGCTAAAGAACTTTTGCAAAGCTTGGGATTGGGATCAAAACTGGAGAAGCTGCCGGAACAGTTATCTGGAGGAGAACGCCAGCGGACCGCCATTGCCCGTGCATTTATAAACGACCCTTCTATTATTCTCGCAGATGAACCAACAGCAAGCCTTGATTCAAAAAAAGCTCATGAAGTGGTTCAACTCATCGCCAAAGAGGCCAAAATGAGAAACAAAGCAGCCATTATGGTTACACATGACGAACGAATGCTGGAATACTGCGATAAAGTCTATCGCATGGAAGATGGCAGACTGGAACATGATGCTTCTTTCAGGCCAGAAAAGATACAAGCCGCTCAATCAAGGTAATGAAGCGCGGGGACGTTTCCTTTGCTTCCTTTTTGATTAAAGAGAGGCATGAGGACCGTCCCCATGCTTTCCCCCTCCTCCTTCTGAAAATGGGACAAGAAACCTGTCCCTATGTCCCATGCACACCCTGCCTATACTCCTTGCATAAAATAACAGGAATGAGCAGAAACGGAGGAGGAACCACGTGTATTTCCCTTTTTATGCCCCAAACTATGATCATTATTATCGAGCACCGATAGATACCCAGCTTTTAAATGATATCCAAAAGGCTATTAACGCTGAATATAGCGCAATCGCCTGCTATGCGAAAATAGCCGGGATGGCCCCAACTCAAGAGGAAAAGGATAAGATTCTTGAGATTCAAAAAGATGAAAAGCGTCATCTTGAAGAATTCACTCAAATTTTCATCAAGTTAACGGGTAAAAAGCCGTCCTATCAAATTATTGAAGAGTGCCCTGCCACTTACAAAGCAGGCATTGAATTCGCTTTTAAGGATGAGCAGGAGGCAGTAGATTCCTATTTGGATATTGCCGATAAAGTACAGGATCCAGCCATTAAAGATCGTTTCCGCCGTGCTGCATCTGACGAACAGAACCACGCAGTATGGTTTTTGTATTTCCTTCAAAAGAACCCTAGATCCACTCACTTCCATAGGCAAATGGGTGACTTCGGTGCAAAAGGAGCGTTAAACGCTGCCGCATCGTCGCTAACCCTGCCCCAGATGCTGACGTATGCCATGCAGGACGAATACCTCGCCCAAGCCAGATATAATAATATACTCGGAACCTTTGGCAGCATAAGAACCTTTGCTCAGATCAAAGAAGCAGAATTGAGGCATATAAGTGCCCTAATGCCGCTTTTTGAACGATACCAGGTGCCAATTCCGACTGATATATCCCAATCGTTTGTTTCCACCCCTGAAAGCGTAAAGGCTGCCTATGCTGCAGGAGTTCAGGGAGAAATAGATAACATAGCGATGTACGATAAATTTTTATCTTTTAACCTCCCAAGTGATGTGCAAATCGTCTTCTCGCAGCTGCGAAATGCATCACTAAATCATTTAGCGGCGTTTGAGAGAGGGCTTGCCAGACACTAGTGAAGCACGGGGATGGTGCTTTCGCTTCCAATGTAAAAAAGGAGCATGAGGACTGTCCCCATGCTTCATATGCTTCAAAAAATGGGACAAGAAACCTGTCCCCTATGTCCCGCTGTAGCCATTCACAAAGTCTGTGATGGTTAATCTTTCGTCTTCTGTCAGTTCCCTTTTGACGTGCTTTGCGTATTCATCTACTATTTTCTGCTCGGCCCCTCCGCACATATCCGTATAGTTCGCAATTGTTCTAAGCATGGCCGCTTCCTGTTTGAATTCTTCTTTTGAAATTGCCTTTTGATGCGAAAGGATATATGTATCGGCATCGAATACTTCTAATTCATCTAATAATCGGAGGGTCTGCTTGATGGTATAGTTCTCTTTTTCGGAAAAGATATCTGGATAGATACAGTCACCGAGAAAAAGGATTTTTTCTTCTTCAACATATACGACCACTGAATCTGAGGCGTGGTCGCCTCCAACATGCTGTACGATACAAGTTATGCCGCCAAGGTCGATTTCCACTCTTTTTTCAAAAGTTAAATCTGGCAAGACAATCTTGATATCCCGGTGGTCCGTGTATTCATTTTTAATGGCTTTCGCACAGAATTCGATTTCAGTCCCTTCTTTCACCCTTGCATCTATTGCCTCATCTGACCATGAAAGCGGAATGAGCTTCTCCATCTCCATTTTTGTTTCTTTTGATGCAACCGAAACGGTATTCGGTAATGCTGAAAGACCAAATATATGATCCCAATGCCAATGAGTAAGCACAACCATATCAGGATTGGGCACTTCCCTTTGGAAAAGTTCATTCAAGAAGTAGCGGGCATGATCCTCCGAGTTGCCGGCATCGATCATCAATGTCTTGTTATCCCCCACCACCATACCTAGAATGGGACGGTCCGTTTCCGATATTGGAGTGATATACCAGAACCTCTTACCTATCTTGTTAATTGAGTGCATTAATTACTGCCTCCCTTCTTATAAAGTAGTGTAAGCTAAACAGCAGTTATTTTCATACTAGATTGATGCCTGACCTTACTGTATTAATGGACCGAATTATTTACCATATCCCCTGGGTATAATGGTGATAGAATTGCTGCCTTTGAATTGGGGCTTTGCTATGGGACAAGGAACCTGTCCCCTATGTCCCAAATTACCGTTTATCTAATGTTGATTTTGTGATTTACTTAAATACATAGTGTTTAATAAAAGTATCGTCTATTAAGGATGTGTTAACGTGCGTATTAATAAATTTATCAGTGAAGCCGGTAAAGCTTCCAGACGCGGTGCCGATAAATTGGTTGCCGACGGAAGGGTTACGATCAACGGGAAGCGTGCCACGATAGGCAGCCAGGTTGAACCTGGAGATGACGTGAAAGTAGACGGAAACCCAATCCGTGTAGCCAGGAACAACGTCTATCTTGCCTTAAATAAACCTGTAGGCATCACCAGCACGACAGAAAAAGGCGTCAAAGGTAATATTGTGGACCTGGTCAACCATCCATTAAGAGTATTTAATATTGGACGTCTTGATAAAGAGTCAGAGGGTCTGATACTTCTTACGAACGACGGCGACATTGTCAACGAAATCCTGCGAGCTGAAAATCAGCATGAAAAGGAATATATAGTTTCAGTAGACAAGCCCATCACGCCAGAATTCTTGAAAAAGATGTCAGAGGGCGTCAAAATCTTGGGGACAAAAACCCTTCCTTGTAAAGTGGAACAATTGTCAAAATTCGATTTCCAAATCATTTTGACCCAGGGGCTAAACCGCCAAATCCGCCGTATGTGCGGTGAATTGGGATACGAGGTTTACCGTCTGCAAAGAACACGAATCATGAATATCCACCTTGGAAACCTTCCACCAGGACAATGGAGAGATCTATCTAAGAAAGAGAAAACACAATTATTTAGGGAATTAAACTACGAACCGAAAGAATGGTAAAAGCTCCGGGAAGGTTCTTCTGCTCCCTTTGAATGACAAAATAAAAAGCATGAGGGCCTTCCTCATGCTTTTTTCCTGTTTCTGAAAATGGGACAAGAAACCTGTCCCTATGTCCCGTCTTCTCGCAGCAGGAGGGCTTCCTTCGCCATAACCGCCAGTTCAATGGTTTCAAAGGTTTTGCAATAGCTAGTTAGTATCTCTCCATCGAAATTGGCTTCTCCCTTAAGGTATTCCATGACACTCCAATCCTCGAACCAGTCTTCTTCGCTCCTGTCATCATGTGATGCAGCAGGCCATGCGTATTTCAAAGGCGGACTGTACAGCCGATTAGCGTCCTTTTTCAACAAGCAATTCTTCACCCGCCGTTTATAGAGAGCACGGGGGTAAGATTCATTGATATCATTAAACAGATCTGGCCAGTAATCTTTCCTTGAGCCGGTATGTGGCGATCCATGTGCCCATTTCAAGACCCCCTCGAGGATCTCTCCCCGTTGAAAAAGGAGGGAATACAAATTTTTCCCGAATAAAATTCTTTTGTGCAGTGAAGTAAATTGCCTTGAAGTGGCGCCGACGAGTGATGCTTTCTGCTCTTTTCCCCCAGGATAATAAGGAAAAAGAATATTATTCAGCCGCAAAAATTCATACATTTTGAAACCCACCGTACCGGTTACGTTCTTTTGTAAACGATCATTTTGAATCAACCTTTTTTCCAAATAGCTCTGTTCATTTATCACCATCGCAATGGCCAACGTATAACGGTCCCCACTGCGCCAAAAATAACGCCACATCGTCTCCATAAACGTTGATGTATGAAAGAACGGCAAAAGGTGGAACATTTCTTTGCCCCTCCTCACACCCAAATCATATATCAAAAATTGAGAATATATATCTTGGAAAATCAACCAGCTGCCGCGCTCCAAAAAAGTAAAAAAAGCCAGCTGTTCCTTTTCAGACAAAAGTTTCGTCAGCAATTCCCCTTTTAAATCGGTCATATTCCAGCCAACATTTCGCGAGATCATATGTCCGAGAAGGGCCCAATGTATTTCAGGATACTGAAGGTAAAATTTAAAATAAGCTTGCGTCCTTGTGACATTGTTCTGGTTTAGCTGCCTCGTCTTTTCCTTTATATGCTCAATACATTTTTTATCATGTTCTGATAATGACGGAAGGCAGACTGATTTTTTCTTCATCTTTTTTTTTAACTCTTTTTTGACCTCTGTTAAAGAGTCGAGCAAAACGGCATCACCCTTTTTGCAGTAGTTCATGTGGCTCTATATCAATCCGCTCCATCAAAGGAACATATTCAACTCGCTCAAGGAATATGAATTTTAAAAATGAATTTTTTGGAAGAGGATCGGTCAAATGAGGGATCAGGTAAAGATGAAAATGAACAGAATTGCAACGCAGTTCGTCCAGGGCTCGGCCAGGCGAAAACGAAATCTTACCAGACGAAAGGGGGCAGACGAAAAAATGCTAGAAACTCTCCACTCATTTCTTGATCTTAAAACAATCATTTGGATGCTTCCCATCATTTTTATTTTCCATGACTTAGAAGAAATCATCACTATAGAATCTTCCATGACTGCAAGCAACTATCCGAAAACTAAGTTCGTCCAACAAGCCTTAAATGCAAGGAAAAAACTAGGTTCGACCGCTGCCCAGCTTGCCGTTTCGGCAGCTTGGATACTGCTATTCATGTCCTTCATTGCATGGACGACTGCCCATGGCGGCAGCTTTCTTTTATTTACAGCCATTCTAAATCTATTTGTCTTTCAGGCGTTCATCCACATTGTTCAAACCATCATGTTCAAGGGCTACACGCCTGGCATCCTAACCTCACTGGTCCTCCTGATCCCTTACTGCTTCTTGGCCTATTATTATTTAATAGAAAATGGATTATTAACCTGGCCGTTGATGTTCGCAAGTCTCCCGCTAAGTCTGATCTTTATTCCGGTTTTTCTCATAGGCAATCTATTAGGGCGGTATTTTATTCGATAAAAAGAAAGGCTGTTTTCGTAAACATTGTTGTTAAAATCTTAGTGCCGATTTTAACGTAATACTAGCTGTATGGCGCGTTGAAATGGAGCATCCAGCCTCTTTTCTTGCTATATACTTTTTTTATCGCATATTTGATTCTACTTTAATAATAAAAGCAACAAACTTTGAGAAAAGAGCCAAAAGAAAAAAGAAGTTTATCTACATATGGATAAACTTCTTCTTTGCTATGCTGGAAAGAGTCTCTAGCACGTCTCTTAAAATCTTCATTAGCTTGTTTCTTTACTGGCGTCCCTCTTCTCCGGATTTCTTTTTTACTCCATCTGCTCCGATTCCACTAAATCTACTTTTCAATTACCTACAATTTCATCCATCACGCGGTTAGTTCTTAAACCCGATTCTCCCTTACTCGGACACAAGTTTCCGCCCTCAGTCAACTCTTTCACGATTGTTTCAACAAGCGGCTGGTGGACATGCTCAGGGCGCTCGAAGCTCCATTGCTGCTGCCCATCACTGGTGGTTAATATGACCGGGTCATCTCCAAAAGTAGAAAAGCTGATTTTCCCCTTGCTTCCGACAATCTCATTCCTATCGACGTCTTCAAACGCGGTGAAACACCACTTTCCAATCCCGTGAACGCCGGTTTGAAACTGATATGTACCCGTCACTATATCCTCGGCCTCATAGTAGCCCGCTTGATTCGAGGCAAAGCCTTTTGCTTCCTGGATCGGTCCAAGCAGGAAATCTAGAATATCGAGCGTATGGCTCGCCAAATCAAAGAACAGGCCGCCACCCGCTATCTGAGGCTGCACGCGCCATGGAAGATGGTCCGAGTTCTTCACGCCGTCCCTCGCTTTCTGATACTGAGTCGAAGAGACAAAACGAACTTCCCCAATCGCCTTTTGATCCAGCAATTCTTTTATTTTCAAAAAGCGCTCCTGTGCCCGGCGGTAATAAGCCACATATAAAGGAACCCCGGCTTCTTTGCATGCCGCCACCATCTCTTTGCACTCCTCGGCGCTGCGGGCCATTGGCTTCTCCACATAAACTGGCTTCCCCGCAGCCGCTGCCTTCAGCGTATATTCCTTGTGCGACCCAGGAGGCGTAGCGATATAGACCGCATCCACATCAGGGTCGTGAATCAATCCATCCGCATCATCGTACCACTTCTGAACATGGTGTCTTTTCGCATAATCCCTGGCCAGCTCACCCGTTCTCCTCATGACCGCCACAAGTTCTGAGTTCTCAACCTTGTGAAAAGCAGGACCGCTTTTCTTTTCAGTCACATCTCCGCAGCCGATGATTCCCCACCGGACCTTTTTATACTTCATGGACAAATTCCTCCTATTGGATTCGTTAGTATCCATCATACTTGATGTTTCTGAAAAATGAATACAATTGTTGGTTCAACATTTGATGTTTTTCCTTTTTTCCTCTGATACATAAAGGTGGTCCCGGAAGTGATAACGTCGTGGGGAGCAGTCAATAAATAAAACTTCTCTAACAAGTTGAAGCGGTTTCACTGGTTAATTTTGATTGGATCGGTTTGATAAATCGAGTGCTTTCATAAAGTAAGCTGTCGGCAGGAGCAGGCCGATCATTGATTCAATCACTGCAAACAGTCTAGTTACCCCTACAGGAAGCATGTCTCCATACCCTACCGAGATCAGGGTCTCTCCGCTAAAGTACAATACATTTATGATGGTTGGCTCAATTGGTTTTCGCGAAGAAAGGGATTGCACTAAGATGACTCCTTCTAAAGACAGAAGATAGTATATTGCTGCAAAACCAACCAATATCATACTCAATACGAAGAATAACTTAAGAAAAAGCGGTGTACTAAAGTAGCTTTTTCGATACGTTTTATTTGTAAAAAAATAAACAAGATTGATTGCAATAAATAGGATCGTCGCCCCTATTAAAAAATTCACCATTCTATTCACCTCTACCCTTTTAATATCTTTTTTTAGCTGCTTTAAACTTCATTTCTTAAGAATTTTGAAGCAAAAGCTAGAACGTATAAGGGCTACTACAAAGAGATGGGGATTTTTAAACCAAAAAGAGAGCCAGTTCAAATTTTGAACTGACTCTTTTTCTGTTAATTTCCGTCCTTATTTATGATACGTTTTACCGTATTGTATATGAGATTTTAGTTATTACTTTTTCTTTTTATTTAAAAACGTATTTGCCAAAACTAGTAAATATACAGCGGAAAAATCGAAAACAGGATACCCTTTCACCTGTCTTCATAAATTATTCATCACTGATGCCCCTGATACTCCAAAATTCTATTCGAGATTGCTATGGCGCCCAAATGCTGCGTTATGGTCGACCTCATTCAGCTTGCTGAACATTAAGCAGATGGTATCGAATAAAATATGAACAGATTGGTCAAATAAAGATCCTAGTGGTTGAATCGTTTGCAGTTCATTTTCGCGGCGATATTTGGTTGCTGCTGGAACATGAATAACCGCTGTAGCTGCAGCTGCCAGCGCTGACTCCGGATTGGTCGTAACCCCAAGCACGGAACAGCCTAGCGATTTGGTCCTCTCCGCCGTCCAAACCACACTCT
Organism: Falsibacillus pallidus; assembly: GCF_003350505.1. Taxonomy (NCBI): domain Bacteria; kingdom Bacillati; phylum Bacillota; class Bacilli; order Caryophanales; family Bacillaceae; genus Falsibacillus; species Falsibacillus pallidus. Next base: position 78,638 of record NZ_QQAY01000011.1, on the reverse strand, counting down.
TGGTAGTTCCCGAACCTGAAACCGCAACCAGGATATCGCCTTCAGCAATGGAAGGTGTGATAGTTTCACCCACCACATATACGGTTGCACCCAAGTGCATTAGTCGCATGGCAAACGATTTGGCCATTAACCCGGATCGCCCTTCACCAATGATAAAAATCCGCTTTGCTTTTTGCAATTCAAGGGCCAGATGTTGAAGCTCTTCCTCGGCCACCTGATCAAGAACCATTTCTATTTCCTTTAAAATCTTTGGAATGATTGACATTTTCTATTCCCCTTTCAATACTGCCTGTTTCAATCTTGCTGCCGCCTGAGTTGGATTGCTGGCTTTGGTAATAGCTGAGCCGACAATGACAACTGAAGGATTCAGGGATTTTCTTAAAGCGGCTAACGATTCAATAGTAATGCCGCCTGCTGCTGCAACTTGAACTTCATTTTCGGTAAAAAGGGCTCCGTTCTTTGTCCCCTTATTCCGCTCACCGGACTCCTCCTGCTCATCCTTGCTTACGTGGGCGCAAAAGATGGCGTCTCGGTAATTCATTAATTCCCTAACCTGATCTTCTGATGTATTTAGCAGATCAAACATGACCTTTTTATTAAAACGAGCGGCAACTTCCATGCAAATATCAATCGTTACGAGCGGCGAAACACCCATGACAGTCGCGACATCAGCTCCCGACCTAAAAGCCATTTCGAATTCATAACGGGCATTGTCAATCGTTTTCATATCAGCGACAATTGTTTTAGCAGGGAAAGCCTGCTTCAACTCACGAACACTGGCCATCCCGAACTCTTTAATAAGAGAGGTCCCCACCTCAATCCAATCAATCGAATCCTCTACCATTCTCGTTATTTGTATGGCATCGGCAATTTCCAGCCGATCCAGAGCAAGTTGTATTTTCATGGTACTAACTCCTTAATTTAATTAAGTAAACCGATTTACTTAATTAATATTGTACTTCCTTGGACTTAATTGAATGAAGAATCACCCGTTAACCAATAAGCTTCGATGATGTCAGACGCCGTCTACACCATCTCGCTCGGAAAGATAAACTTTTGAGGCTCCTTCTCTACTTTATTGATTTGGTCAAATAACAATTCCGCTGCCTTCATTCCCATTTCCGTGGCCGGCTGCATAATAAAGGAGATGGGCTTATCCATCAAATTCGCAAATGGAATATTATCAAAGACAATCAAATCAACATCTTGACCAATCTTCAGTCCCTTACCCTTCAGAAATTCGACCACGGTCAAAAATACCCGGTCATTTCCGGCAAACAGAGCAGTCGGCGGATCCTCCAAGGAAAAGAGTTCCTCCAATTTCCTTTTCATCTCGCCAATGCTTGATTCGATAATAAACTCAGGCCGGATTGGCAGGCCAGCTTCCACCATCGCATTTTTATAGCCCTCCAGACGTTCTTTTCGCGTACTGACGATAAGCGGCTGAACGGCAAATGCAATATGGCGGTGGCCATTTGCAATAAAGCTCTGAATCGCCTTATAAGTGGATTCCCTATTGTCCGTCACCACCGAAAAGGCGTCCAACATCTCCACTTTGCGGTCGACAAACACCACCGGATAACCTTCCTTAATCATTCCTGCATATAATTCCGTATTTAGTTCCGTTGGAAAAATAATCAGCCCATCAACCTGTTTTGCCCGCAGCATTTCGATATAGCGCTTCTCCTTCTCCGGATCATCATCAGCATTGCAAACAATCGCATGCAGGTCATGGTCTTGACAGAAGTCCTCAATCGCGCGGCTGATTTCTGTTGATAAATAGTGCATAATATTCGCCACGATAATGCCCACCATGGAGGTCCTCTTTTGCTTCAAACTCCTTGCGATAAAATTGGGTTGATAACCGAGCCGCTCAATCGCTGCTTCAATCTTGAGCTTTGTTTTTTCCCCCATGTATTCATACCGTTTATTTAAAAATTGAGAAACCGTACTTTTGGATACTCCCGCTTCTCTCGCTACATCGGCCATTGTCACTTTTTCCATACTATCTTCCTCTTTCACCTTGCTTCAATGACTTCATTTTAGCGGTAAATTGGTTGTATTTCCAGTTAAAGAAAAAAAGAAAAGGACGATCCGCTCATCCCCTGGCTAACCGAACCTCTTCCATCAGCCTTCTTGCCTTTAGGGTAACTTCGGCCAAATAAGCCTCTGTCAAAGCCCTTTTGGGATCGACCAAGGAAGTGCCGACTCCAACTGCAACCGCACCTGCTTTCAGATAATCCTTGGCATTCTCCAGGTTGATGCCTCCTGTGGGCATCAGCGGAATCTGCGGCAGCGGACCGGCGATATTTTTGAAATAGCCGGGTCCGAAACTTCCTGCTGGAAATACTTTAATAACATCAGCCCCATGTTCATAAGCGTTCAAAATTTCCGTGGGTGTGAACGCACCTGGAACACTGATCACCCCGTAGCGTTTTGTCATGCGGATGGTTTCGACATTGACCGTCGGGGAAAAAATAAAGCGGGAACCCGCCATAATCGCTGCTCTTGCTGTTTCCGGATCTAGCACGGTTCCTGCTCCCACCAAAAGCCCATCCCCAAACACATCGGCTGCTTTTTCAATGATCGCCAGCGCCTTTGGCGTTTCCATCGTAATTTCAAGAGCCGTGACTCCGCCTTCCTTCAACGCTTCTCCTATTGGAATAATTGACTCCAAGGAAGTGCCGCGCAAGACGGCAACCACTGCTCTTCTTTTGATTTCTTCAACACTCATGAAATCTACTCTCCCTTTAACAGCCAACAGCCTTAGAGATAAACTCTAAAGCTGTTGAACGGTTTTTATGCACTTACTTTTTTATCCATATTATCTTTACCTTGCTTTTTTGCTGCGTTTACCGCCCAAACTGTCAGGATTGCAGATAAGAATAGGGAACCGGCCATAAAGATGTATGACGCAGAAAATCCTCCTGTTGCCCCATTCAAGTAACCAACTACATATGAACCAACAAATGATCCCAATGCACCCATACTATTAATCAAGGCCATCGCGCCGCCGGCAACATTGCGCGGCAGGATTTCAGGAATAATGGCAAAGAATGGACCATACGGAGCATACATCGCACCGCCGGCAATCACTAACAAGACAAATGAAATCCAGAAATGATCCGTACCAATGGCATAAGAGACATAAAAGGCAACCGCGCCAATCAGCAAGAACGGCCAAACAAAGGCATTACGGTTTAATGTTTTATCAGAGAAATAAGAAGCGACCAACATTAAAACGACTGATAGGATATATGGTACAGATGACAGCCAGCCGGTTTCGACAATCCCCATATTCGGGGCTGTTTTAATAATAGATGGAAGCCACATAACAAATCCATAAACACCAATGCTCCATAACGCATACTGGATGCTCAGCAAAATAACCGGTTTTGAACGGAATGCTTCGCCATAGTTTTTAACAGGCTTGATACCTTCCTGCTCTTTTTGCAATTGTTGTTCCAAATCGATTTTTTCTTGTTCGGATAACCAGTTTGCATCTTTTGGTTTATCTTGAACCAATTTCCACCATAAGAAAGCCCAAATAATCGCCGGGATTCCTTCGAGAATAAACATCCATCTCCAGTTAAAAGCATTTAACAGATAACCGGAAACAATCGACATCCATAAGACAGTTGCCGGGTTCCCCAAAATCAGGAAGGTATTGGCACGGGACCTCTCGGCCTTTGTAAACCAATGGCTTAAGAACACTAGCATTGACGGCATAACAGCGCTTTCAACAACCCCCAAAGCAAAACGAATAACAAATAAAAGTTTGACATTGCTAATAAGACCGGTGCAGGATGCTAATGCCCCCCATAAAATCAATGACCAGAAAATCAGTTTCTTCGCGCTCTTTTTTTCCGCATAATGGGCTCCGGGAACCTGGAAAAAGAAATATCCCAAGAAGAATAGCGAACCCAGCAAGGACGAAGTACCTGACGTAATGTTCAAGTCCTTCGCCAAGCCTGCGGCAGCACCGAAGCCATAATTGGCCCGGTCAAGATACGCAAGACTGTAAGTGATAAAGGCAATTGGAATTAAGTAAAACCATCTTTGTTTTGCGATTGTTTGTTTCATCAACATTTCACTCCCTGTAAATAGTTTTTTATATAGTTGTCCAGTTGCAGCTGGGTTGGATAGCCGTCGTTATCCCCAGGACTTTGGACAGCCAATGAACCAATTGCATTTCCTCGTAAAACCGCTTCCCGAATGGATTGCCGCTCAAGCAAGCCACTAATCACACCTACGGCAAAACCATCACCGGCACCAACGGTATCCACTACTTCTTGTACCTTGAAACCCGGGACTGTTTCCTCCATTGCTGCTGTTTTATAAAATGCCCCTTCTTCACCAAGCTTGATGACAACAAGCTCTACACCCTTATCCAGATAAAAAGAAGCAATATCGCGCGGGTGTTTAAAACCTGTTAAGATTTCACCCTCTTCAATTCCCGGCAGCACATAATCTGCCTGGAAAGCAGCCGCATTCATTTCTTTGACCATTTCTTCCCGTGATGACCACAGCGACGGCCTTAGGTTCGGATCAAAGGAGACGGTCCGGCCGTGTTCCTTCATGAACGCCAAAGCGTGCTTTGCAAAAGTTCTTGCCTGTTCCGATATCGCCAAGGGGATCCCAGTCAGATGCATGTGCCGGGCGGAAAGAAAATATTCTTCATTAAAATCACTAACTTGGAGATGGCTTGCAGCAGAGCCTTTCCGGAAATATTGTACCTCCGGATCCCCTTCTGTCACCTTCGATTTCAATTGAAACCCGGTAGGATGTTGTTTATCGGTTAATACCCGCTCGATGTCAACCTTTTCATTCTTCAGCCTCTCCATAATGAATCTGCCAAAGGCATCATTGCCTATTTTGCTGACCCAGCCTGCTTCAAGACCCAATCTTGCCAGTCCGATGGCGACGTTGGTCTCTGCACCTGCAAGCTCCATGGTAAACTGTCTTGCATCATGTAAAGCCCCCGGCTGATCCGCCATAAACATCGCCATCGCTTCTCCAAAGGTTATTACGTCCAACTGTTTCATGACTTAGCCTCGCTTTCCAGTAGTACATCCGTTAGCAAACGAATATATTCCGTCACTTTCTCTTTTGGCTCAATCGGGAATTCCAATGCTTTTATCATTTCAGGTGAAAGCTGGCGCATGATTGTTTTCCAGCTATGGTCCCCGTTCTTCTGCAGCGGCACTGTAATCGGCCCTTTTTCCACCTGCTTCAAATGAAGATAGATAACATAGGGTGAGAGCTCCTCTAAAGCTGCATTTGGATCCTCTTTTGAATAAAACCAGTTCCCGGCGTCGAACGTCATTTTAACCGGAACCCCCTCTTCGTTAGCGCTTTCAAAAAAGGTTTTTAACGATTTGATATTACCACTGTGAAGGGTCTGGTCATTTTCGACAAGCAATTGGATATCTTTTTGCTTATTCAAAAAAGGAATTAGTTCCCCAAGATTTGACTCTGCCTTTTTATAATGTCCAAGGGAGACCTTTAACCACTTTGCTCCAAGGATTTCGCCCTCCTGATACACTTGTCTAATCGCGGCTTCATTGAATTGATGATCCTCTCTCCATAATTCAACGGGAGCGGAATAAACGGTAAAAAGTCCAAACCTGTCAATTTCTTGTTTTATCTTTTCCAACTCTTGTTCATACGACGACAATAGTTCCCGGCGTATTTCTACTCCGAACGCACCTGATTTTGCAATTAATTCTATAAAAGATGCTTGCCCATTCTCTAACACTTCGAAGCTGTCAAAAGAATTTAACGGGACAATCACGTTTTGCATTTTAAAGATCCTTTCTCTTCCAGACATTTAATAAATCGGTTTAGTAAATCGATTTATCTAAAGTGTAAAAGAAATGTAAGCGCTTTTCAACATCTATTTTTTGGTATTCCTGTTCAAAAATTTTTTCTTGTTATCAAAGGTGCCTGACCCCCAATACGTTAATGCATTACCACCCTAGGGGCCAGGCACCAGTTTTATTAGAATTTTGACGCAAAAGCGAGAACGTGGCGGGGATGGCTGGAGAGAAACGGTCCTTTACAAACCAAAAAGAGAGCCAGTTCAAATTTAGAACTGACTCATTTTCTGTAACTTTTCGCTTTGAAATATTTTATTGAACGAGGAATGTCTCATGCTTTTTCATGTTCCAATACCGGGACAAGGAACCTGTCCCTATTGTCCCTGAACCGACTTTTTTAGCAAGTCAATAAACGTTGACATGGTGCTGGTCATTACGCTGTCTTTATGGCGGATAAAGAATTTTTTGGCGGAACTATATTCTTCTGGGATGTTAAAGGAACGCAGCTTTCCTTCTTTCTCCAGTTCTTGAATTGAGGACTTTACTACGAATGACGCCCCCAGGCCGGAAATGACCCCTTGAATGATGGCGTCTGGATTATTAAATTCTAAATATCTTATCTTGTTTATTCCGTTATTTCCCATCCATTCTTCCAGTCGTTCTCGATGCGGACAGCCCTTTGTATTCATAAGAAAGGGTTTATGATAGACTTCCTCAACATGCTTTACATCTGCGGAAGCGATTAGCACGAGCTGCTCCTCCATCACCATCTCCTGTACAAAATGATCATCCAAGTTTTCTGTTTTAACAAATGCACCATGAAGCTCGAAGCGGCGGACCTTCTCTACCAGTACATCTGAATAATCTGTCGTAAGCGCTAATTCTACTTTAGGGTATAGCTTCGAATACTCCGCTAATATAGCAGGAAGATAGTTAGCAGATGAAGTATGAGTAGCTCCAAGCAGCAGCGGTCCAGCCGGTTCCCCTGAATCATTCATAACCATGTGGGCTTCATCTAACAAATGGGTGATTTTCTCAGCATAGCGCAATAATTTCGCACCGTCAGGCGTTAACACCATTCCCCGTTGACGATAAAAAAGCTGTCTATTTAATTCGGATTCTAACTGTTGAATTCTTGCCGTAACGTTTGACTGAACATATCCGAGTACTTGCGCTGCTTTTGTAATACTTCCCGCTTTTGCAACGGCCTGAAAAATTCGAAGTTCCTGACTTTCCATCGTAATGCCCCTCTCTTATATCATTAAAAACGAATCAAAACATCATTTATATTCATTTTACTTGATTCTTTAATTCCTGTACATTGAGGTCAGCAAGATTTTTACATTTAGGAGGAGTTAGAGATGAAAGGGATTTATTTTAATAAATGGGCTGTCCTCGCCGTTGTTACACTTGTATCGTTTGTGACAAATGTCGATGCAACGATTGTGGTGATTGGGCTTCCTTCGCTGATAAACGATTTGCACATTGAGCTTGTAACTGGGATGTGGGTCATTACCTCTTACTTGATTACAAGCACCATTCTCTTGCTTCCAGCAGGCAGATGGGCAGATATAAAAGGGACAAAACGCATTTTTCTATGGGGATTTTTCATTTTTACAATTGCTACTGTCTTGTGCGGGGCATCTACTTCCGGAGCAATGCTGATTATCTTCCGGCTGATACAAGGTATTGGTGCTGCGTTTGCGTTGGCAACTGCCACCCCTATCCTGATGAGAACTTTCCCAAAAGAACAATTAGGGCTCGCTATTGGCATTAACTCAACATCTTGGGTAATCGGCTCCATTATTGGTCCAGTCGCGGGTGGAGCATTGATAAATTCCTTTGGATGGCGCTCCATGTTTTTTGTTTCTGCTCCATTTGGACTCCTGGCTCTAATCGGGGGATGGGTGGTTTTGAAAGAATGGAAAGCTCAACAGTCAGGGAAGACAGATTGGATAGGAGTCTTTACTTTCGGACTTACACTCACAGCTCTTTTACTCGCATTATCCCAAGGTCAATCATGGGGATGGAGCTCACTGCGTACTATTGGTCTTTTCTTAACGGCCATTGTATTGGGATGTGTATTTATTATGGCAGAGCTAAAGGTGCGGGATCCACTTTTTAATCTTTCATTATTTACACATAGACTGTATTCAACGGGATTAGGTATTACGATGAGCTATTGTATAGGATATTTCTCCATTACCCTTCTCCTTGCATTATATCTTCAAGGGGCACAGGGCTTATCTCCTTTAGAGACGGGATTATTACTTGTTCCACTATCGCTTCCTCAACTTATCATGGGCCCCCTTGGAGGCAAGCTTGCAGACAGCTTCGGGGCTATCCGGGTACTCATGGTCGGGATGATCTTAATCGCTTTTTCTCTTTTATTACTAGGAAATCTCGGAAACCATTTATCTGCTGTTAAAGTAATCATTCCCTTATTGATTATTTCTATAGCCAATGGATTCGCCTGGCCGTCATTAGCCAAAACGGTATTATCCTCCGCTCCCTCCAAACACGCTGGAGCAGCATCAGGAATGTTCTATACCGTCTACAATATTGGCCGAGTAGGCAGCCAAACCGTAACCCTCCTTTTGCTTCACTTAGTCGTTTCACCCGCTGTGGCATCACAAGCATTTTTAGGAACACACATTAATGGAGATACAACCAAAGATTCGCTTGTCCATGTAACAGACATCGGATTTCGGGTCTATACGCTATTCTTTATCGCGGCCCTGTTGCTTACTATAGGGATGCTTAGGAATCAAAAACAAAAACTTGTTTTCAAAAAAGTTGATGAACACACTTCATGATGGAAATTAATCAAGGGAAGCTAATTTCACAATATGGTTGCTAAGGAACGAGGGGAATATTAAAACAAAAAAAGAGCCAGTTCAAATTTAGAACTGACTCTTTTTCTGTAACTTTTCTTTTAAAAAGTGTAAAGTTGGAATAAAAAAATCCATCCACTGCCCAAGCAGATATCGTTTACAAGGAAGAATTACGCAAATCATGGATATCTCTTATCGGAGGACGTCCAAATAAGCGAGCATACTCTCGATTAAATTGGGAAGGACTTTCATACCCGACTCGAAATCCTGCATTAGCCGCATCCAGATTTTCCGTAAGGAGCAGCCGTCGTGCAGTTTGCAGGCGAATCACCTTTTGATATTGCAAAGGGCTCATCGCCGTTACTTTTTTGAAATGTTTGTGCAAGGTCCGCGGACTCATCTTGACCGTTTTAGCCAACTCCGCAACGGCTAAAGGTTCTGAATAATTTTGGTTGATCCATTCTATCGCTTCAGAAATACAATGGGCATAGCTTCCAATCATAGCATATTGCTTCAGCAGCTCTCCCTTCTCACTTTGAAGGACCCGGTAAAATATCTCCTTAATTATTAGAGGAGCTAGCACTTCAATATCTGAGGGTGTTTCCAGAAGTTTCACAAGGCGTAAAACTGCATTGAGCAAGTCTGAAGTAGACGGATTTGTTAGGATTCCTCGGTCAGTCATAGTCTTTTTCGAAGGGCTGGATGTCCTCGTAATATCGAGAAGAATATCCGGATGAAAGGTCAGTTGTAAGCTTAGGTACGGATGGCTTGTTGATGCTTGAATGATTTGCCCGATTACTGGCAGGTGAACGGAAGAGACCAAATAACACCCTGGATCAACATGATATCTTTCGTTGGCCAATTCAACCGTTTTCGAACCTTGGACCACGAAGTAAAGGGAAGGGAGGCTGTTGCTGTAAACTGGCTCAGACGGCTGTGATTTACGTCTGAAATATAGCTCTGGAATTGCCGTGTTGTGTACGCCATCCTTACGTGTATGACAGTCAATATACCAGGCTAGTTCAGAAATGAGCGATTTCAAGTTTATGCACCTACCTCTTTTATCCAAATCAAATCAGATAAAGTCATTATATTAATCCATGCGGGATTAGGCAAGAAACGGGCATGAATAGTCTACCTGATAAATCCTCACCTTTCTTATAATGAATCGTGTAAGAATAATATTTACAAGAAAGAAGTGGTGAGTGTGTCTGGAATAAAAGATAAAGTTATTGTTATTACCGGCGCTAGCAGCGGAATTGGTGAAGCAACGGCCATGCTGCTTGCGGAAAGAGGAGCAAAAATCGTACTTGGCGCGCGCCGATTGGATCGGCTTGAAGCTTTAGCAAACCGCATTGAAACGGCCGGTGGCAAAGCAGCTTATGCAGCTGCTGACGTTAGACATTCCAAGGACCTGTCAGGCCTTGTCCAATTGGCACTCGAGAAATTTGGCAAGCTTGATGTTCTTGTCAATAATGCCGGTTTCATGCCCATGTCTCCCCTTGACGATTTGCGGATCGAAGAGTGGGAAGCCATGATCGACATCAATATTAAAGGAGTCCTATATGGGATAGCAGCAGCACTACCCACTTTTCGGGATCAGGGCTCCGGACATTTTATTAATATTGCTTCTACGGCAGCTTATCGCATTCTGCCTAATATGTCGGTTTATGCAGGCACGAAGCTTGCCGTACGCGCGATTTCTGAGGGCCTGCGCCAAGAGGCCGGAGATAAACTGCGCGTAACGACCATTTCACCCGGATTCACAAGCACACCCGGATCCACACGATCCGATGCACTCGAAGCCATAAAGGACCCGGATATGAAAGCCAAACTCGAAGCTTACCAGAACATCGGACTATCCCCCTACTCGATTGCTAACGCTATTGCGTTCGCAATTGAGCAACCGAATGATGTGGACGTCAGTGAATTGGTGGTTCGCCCAACAGCACAAGGATAGCATCTAAAACACATAGTGTTAGCCCCACAAAAAAGAGTCTCATTTTGAGACTCTTTTTTCTCTTACACCCTATTTTAGAATGGTTAAGATTCATGTTTTAACTTTATTATTTGCTTTACTTCTATTTATGATACGGTCCACCGTAACGTATCTAAATAAGGTTTTTGTACTTTTAAAAGTATTTGTCTTATTTATTTTAATTCACTTGTCATGTAAGAAGTTAAGTCTTAAGTTGCCCGCATTATTTTTTTGTAGAAATGTATTTTTTCACTACATTGTAGACATAATCCTGACATGGTCCAGCGGTATTTGGATTGTACGCACCGTCATTTGTTTTATTATTGGATAGTACTCTAATATCAAGGAAAGGTATATTATATTCATTAGCGATTTGTGCTTCTGAGAATCCTTCCATTTCTTCTGCAGATGTACCGAAGTTTTCGTGGAAATATTTAATTCTATCAAGTTCATTATTCCAAATGTCTGCAGAACCTATCGTGCCCTCAACTACCTTGCCATTCGTATATTGATCTTTTACTGCATTTGCAGCTGAAAGTAAGTCCTGATCTGCATCATAATAACGAATTTTTTCAGCATCTGAGCTTGAACCGCTGCCTTCAGAAGCCATTAAATCCATCGGTTTCCATTGAGTTGTGTCAACTCCTTGGCCTTCACCCTTTATTTCTGTTTTAAATGAAGCCAAGTGTACCGTTTTTTCACCCAACACAATATCAGCTACATGTAATTTTGGATCATGTCCGCCTGCTGTTCCTTGATTGATGATGGCAATAGGTTTATATCTTTCAATAGCAACTGCAGTAGCCGCTGCTGCGTTTTCCATTCCTTTGCCTGTTTTAACAACAATGACCGGATAATGATCTAAAGTGCCTTTATAAAATTCAAATTTTCCTGACTTTTCTTCCTTAACATTTTGCAGCTTTTTCGCGAAATTTTGAACTTCTATTGGCATTGCCCCTTCAATTAGGATAGGTTTTTTGGCTTTTTTTGTACCGGCTACGCTAGCGGAATTAGCACTCCACCCTCCTAATGCTAATAAAAGCACTGCGCTAATCGTGATGACACCAAGTTTATTAAAGAATATCTTTTTCATAAACAACCTCTCCTTAAAAAGTATTATTTCTTTTTCTATTGAACTCTCTGATTGTTTAATTTCCCTATCTAGCATTTTAGGGAAATAAAAATGGCCCAGAAAATGTAGAAACTTATCTACCTTCTGGACCTACTCAAGTTAAAGTATAAAAAACTAGGCAAAAAACACCTAATTAGTACATTTCAGCAGTTATAAAAGCCGAAAGTCCCATAACTTTAACTCGTAGTCCAGTTCTTTATTGGGAACTTGGTAGAGACGCTCAGACCATATTACTGAGTATATACGAGTATCGAAATTTAACTATAATACTATTGTAATTTAACAAAATCTCAATAGACAGTCAACAAAAAGGTGAACATTCATTTAATAAATTGATAGGAATGTTCGGTTATTGTACATTTACCTGCTAAGTTTTTTAAAACAGTGAAGTTTAGAGTTTTTTATCCTATTCCTAAGGTTATACCATTGGTACCTCACCACCAGTACGTTAATGCTTTTCCGTACTGCTGGGGCACCAATTTCTCACTTATTTATAATACGGTTCCACATGTGGCCCTCATCTTTCCTCCTTTTGATTGATGAATGCGGCAAAAGAAAAATAAGCGGAGTTTTTCCGGCTAAATACAGAATGGAGCTCGTTTCGAGGTAAATAAACGGAGATTTCCGGTTATGCAAAGCAAAATACCACATTTTTAGTTTTTCATGTCAATAAGCGGAATTTCTCCGTCTATTTGAGCTTTTTTTATTAAAATCTCTAATTAATCGGAATTCTTCCGTCTAATAATCAGACCGGGCCCTTAACTTGATCCCCTAACCGATAAGAGCGGGTCCTTATAGTCCCAGATGCGGGGATTAGCATCTTTTTTTCTACCAGTTGAGAAAGTACTTTTTTTACCGTTTTGTCACTTAGCTTTAAATACTTCTCGACTTCTGTTGGGGATATGTCTTCTCCTTTTCGAATTACTAGCCGGAGCACTTCCTTTTCAAGAAAGGAAAGAGAAGTCTGGTCCAAATCATCACCCAGCCATCGCCCTATCAATTGCTGAACAACCTGTTGGCATCTGCGTGGCTTCTCTTTCACTTGGTCAAAAGAAAAGCGAATCACAGCCCATCCATCAATCACCAACTGGTTTTGACGTTCCAGGTTGTCGGAAAATTGCCATCTGCTTATGTTCTTTAAGTGAGGTCCATACCCGTCGATCTCGAAGCAAATTCGCATAGAGGGACGAATATATGCAAAATCCAAATACCTTTTGCCATCCTTGTAATCCTCAATTTCATATTCAGGATGAAGATATTTTAATTGGTAAAATAATGGCCACCATACTTGTTTCAGAAATACCTTTTCAGCATGATTATGACCTTCTTGTAAGCGACGCAACCGTTCACCGCTTCTTGACTGTAAGTGAGCTTTCAAAAAGGTCTGGTATTCTTCTTCAAATTTCATGAATCCCTCTCCTATCTATAAAAACATTTTTACAGCATAGGCAATTTTCGGACATTTTTTGTAAAACTATGAAAATTAAAAAAGGGTAGTTGTTAGTTAAAAAAGCGGATTAATTTGAAATTTATTGGAGGGTTATATACAGAAATTAAGAATTGTGGAGTAGCAAAAAAATTGGTGCCTTATCCCCACTGTATTAAAGAGATACTGCGTTAAGGGGCCATAATCTAAAACTCTTTACTTCATCTCACCACTTCAATTTTTAAATCGCTGAAGTTCTTCTTTACACCTATGAACAAAATCAAATAACTCAGGTTCTATATTCATTTTTATTTCCTTAAGCACTTCCGACATCAATTTAAAAAGCTCTTGACTATCCGGAACTGCACCAAGGGCCTTTCTTGCCAATCTCTCTATATTCTCTGCTGCATGCCCATCTCTTCTAATCCAATATTTCAAGTTAAGAATCCATAATTTCAAAAGGTGGTGGTATTTATTCACCGAAACTTCTCTCAAGGAAGGATGATGAGGGGATGCAAAAACTTGAATGTCTACAATCCAAAATATTGGAACATCCTTAAGAACGAACGTGATCACATAATCATCAGGCAGCAGACTTGGACTCCAATCAAAAAATAAGACATTGAAGTTCTTCTCCATCATAATGGGAATGCTTCTTGCAAATTCGCCATTATCATGGCCAGAAACATCAACCCCGATATCAATATCAGAGTATTTATCCATCTCCTCAGGTCTCGAGATACTTCCCCTTAAGAAAGCCTTACTAACCTTTTGATCCCTATTAAACATACTGATAATATCATTTGCTATTTCTAATCTGGCATCTAACAAACGCATCCCCCTAGCTTTATGGCTATTGAACTAAACCGCCCTTCTATGAAACAGGAATATCATCTGGATACAAATGTTTTAAAATGGCCAGGACATAAGTGGGATTAGCTTCCGAAGCACCTGTTTGACGTAATATTGCTGGACTTAAAGAGGAGATAGATCCTAGTTTAAGAGCCTTCTCAAAATCGATTCTTTGAATATTCCTTACCTTCCCCGAACTCTCGACTCGAATGACACATTTATGATCTTTGACATCAAGTATGTGAAAAGGTTTGTGTTTTGCGAAAGTATGAATCGTGCACCCTTTAAGAGCCCCTATTCTATCCCACAACATAATAAGCCTCCTTATCAATTGTTTAATAGGAAATCCTACGACATGATTATCTCCATATTACCACAAAAACAGGAATTATTTTACATATTACTACATAACAACTACCATATAATCCAATAAATGATAAAATAAACCTACTAGACTCCCCTAAAGAGGTGGCACCCCGTGATCATTTATGAAGCAACTAAACTTGAATTTATATCTGACGTGACGAATGAACTTCTCGTTGAACGCCTATACGAGTCGTACCAAAAGAAAATTGGACGGACATCTAAAAGTGAAATCAACTCTTGGGAGAATTCCCTTCATCGCATGTCCAATGTGATGCAGGATCCTGATATTCCCGAGGATACTTCTGTCGCAATCGAATTTAAGATTCCCAATACATCTAAACGTGTGGATTTCTTAGTTGCCGGGCATGACGGTACTCAAGACCACGTCGTCATTGTGGAATTGAAACAGTGGTCTGAGGTTGAGAAGGTAACAACCAAAGATGCACTTGTGTCCACCTATCTCGGTGGGAGCAAACGCACAGTGACGCATCCCTCCTATCAAGCATGGTCATACGCCGCTCTGATTCATGACTTTAACCAAAATGTACAGGACCAGCATATTTTGCTGAATCCATGTGCCTACTTACATAATTATCGTAAGTCTGAAAATGATCCATTAACGGATGACCATTACGCTGACCATTTGGAAAAAGCTCCTGTTTTTACAAAAGGAGAGATTCAGAAATTAAGAGATTTCATCAAAAAGTATGTCCGTTACGGCGACCGCAGCCAGTTAATCTATCAAATAGAACACGGTAAAATCCGTCCATCTAAGTCGTTGCAGGATTCGCTTGCGGCGATGTTGAAAGGCAATCAGGAGTTCGTTTTGATTGATGAGCAGAAAGTGTTTTATGAAGATGCCTTTCATCTAGCGCTAGAGAGTATTAAAAATAATCAAAAGAGCGTCATGGTGATCGAAGGCGGACCAGGCACAGGCAAGTCCGTCATGGCCGTCAATCTTCTAGTCAACCTCATTAATGAAGGGTTAACAGCACTCTATGTGTCAAAGAATTCCGCCCCCCGTAATGTGTATGCTTCTAAGTTAAAAGGAACAATGAAGAAAACGCAGATTGACAACCTGTTTAAAGGCTCAGGAAGCTTTACAGAATCCGATAAAAATGAATTTGATGTGCTGATTATCGACGAAGCCCACCGATTAAATGAAAAATCAGGACTCTTTAGCAATCTAGGAGAAAATCAAATAAAAGAAGTAATCAACTCATCTAAATTCACGATATTCTTTATCGATGAAAATCAAAAGGTTACGTTAAAAGACATCGGCAGTATTGACCTGATCAAAAGATATGCGAAAGAATTACAGTCTGAATTAATTCAGGGGAAGCTTATTTCACAGTTCCGCTGCGACGGATCGGATGCCTACATTGCATGGCTGGATGACCTCCTTCAAATCAGGGAAACCGCCAACGCAAATGACCGCGGACTTGATTATGATTTCCGGGTATTCGATGACCCGAATGAAATGTTGAAAGAAATTGAAGAACTGAATAAGAAAAACAACAAATCTCGTATGCTCGCCGGCTACTGTTGGGAATGGCCGAAAAATGGACGGACTAGTACACTCCATAAAGACATCGTCATTCCAGAGCACAATTTCAGCATCAGCTGGAACCTATCTGACAGCATCTGGGCTATCGAACAGGATTCAGTTTCCCAAGCAGGCTGCATCCATACTTCTCAAGGACTTGAGTTTGATTATGTCGGAGTAATAATTGGGCCAGACCTTACTTTTGAGGACGGTCAAGTAATTACTGACTATACCAAGCGGGCGAAAACGGATCAGTCTCTAAAAGGGATTAAGACCATAGCAAAAGAGGAGCCAGAAAAAGCTCAAGCAATAGCTGATCGAATTATCCGGAATACGTATCGAACATTGATGACGCGAGGTCAAAAAGGCTGCTTTGTTTTCTGCACCGATCCTGAGTTGAATGACTACTTTAGAGAGCGATTGAGTATGTCTGCTGCTTATGAGGACTTGTCTCCTAGGCATGTGGAGATGGTAGCGGAGGAAAGCGAGAAGTATTAAAACGAAAAGCCAGTTCAGAACTGGCTTTTCGCGCCTTATTATTCTCTATTTATGATAAGTTTCCTGGCAACTTACCTAAAATTGATATTGAATACGAACGTCATTATTTGTAAAATTTATCTTTTTTATTTAAGGAAACAATTTTAATTAATATTATTATCAAAGTTAACACATAAAAAAAACTAAAAAACATAGAAAACAATGATAATATCGAAGTGTGATGAAACCCATAGATGAGCTTATCTATTTCAGAAATATCTTGGGGATTTATAGCATTCTTGTTGAATACTAGTAATGATTTCCAATCATCCCTTAACATTAAGTTACTAGCATGCCATCCAAAAATGAAAAGTGAATATAATAATAATCCTAAAAAGAATATTATTTGTGAAATTAAAATCAATTTCTTCATAATCCATTTTCCCCTTTTCGAAATGGTAATACTGCCACTTTAGTGTAATATTACACTAACCTCTTTTATTTTTCAACCTTTTTTTTTCAATCAGATTATATTTTAACCACTTAAATTCCCATTATTTTTACGATTGGTGCCAGATCCCCAGTACAATAATACTTTGCCATACTGGAGATCAGGCACCCATTTCTAAGGATTTGTCGCCTAGACAACGGGGAATGGTTGCAGAGGAAAGAGGAGAGTATTAATCAAAAAGCCAGTTCAAAAATATGAACTGGCTTTTCGCAGCTTTGTAAGGCTCTATTTATGAAAAGTTTGCCGATAACTTACCTAAAGTCGATTTTTAAACTGCACTCAAGTATAGGTCTAAGGATGCCTCTACTTCTTTAGCTATGAGCTCTACAAAATCACCATAATCCTCAGTTGTATGGGATTTATCTAATGCATTGTAGTAGGCTAAACGATTTTCAACGCGGATAATAATCGGCGGATAGCCCGATTTCATTAATTCTAAGTTTAATAAAAGCCTTGAAGTTCGCCCATTTCCATCAATAAAAGGATGAATCCCTACAAAGATGGCATGCAACATTGCTCCTCTAATAATGGGATGTAATTGATGGGCTTCACCCTCATACCAACTCATTAACGTATTCATTTGTTCTTGAATTTTAAATGGTGGAGGCGGTGTGTGAACAGCCCCTGAAATAAATACTTGCTGATTTCGATACACACCAGCATATTCGTCATCAATCCCCTTTAAAACGAGGCGATGCAAATTTTTAATTTGCCATTCTGAAAAGGACTCCTCTTTATGCACAATATTTTCTACATAAGAAATCGCATCTCTGTGATTGATGACCTCTAAATGCTCTCGCATCGTTTTACCACCAACAGTAATTCCTTCAAGTACTATTTTCGTTTCATTGATTGTTAACGTATTTCCTTCAATCGCATTTGAATTATATGTCCATTCTAAGAATAACTTTTCGCGTAAGCTTTGGACTGTATATTTAGGTAGTGGGCGTTTAGCATCTAGCTGCTGCTTTTTAAAGTCAATTTTTCCGAACATCATTTCATCTCCTTAAATAGATGATTTATTACTACTTATAATAATATAAATTACCCTTTAAAAGCATCAGCCCTTCAAAATTTTACCTTTACTATTGATAAAATCCTACCTGAATAGAGTTCATACTCTTTCTAGTAGGATTTTTTGCTAAACTTTAATAACCATTGAAAGTTTTTGCTATTGTATCATTCGCTGTATTAAAAAACCCACTCACTTATGATACGGCTCCCCACACTTATTTAAAGGTAATGTCTTTATTAAACATCTACAAAATAATAATTAAAAAAGCTGTTTGAGAAATCTTCATACTCATCACAAACAGCTTTTTATCTTTTGTTTAATGTTACAGGGAAGTCCCCTTTAATCCAATATTTACTTTGGTAGTTTTAAATACCAATCTATTTGGTCTTTTAAATCCCCCTTTGGGGAAAATCCAAGTCTTTTCCAAAACCGTCTTCCATCCTCATCCCTTGTATCTAAGGTAATGTATTGAAAATTAGTGGTTGCAACTTCTTTTATAAAATGTTTTATTATCCTACTTCCAATTCCAATATTTTTAGGCTCCACCATAAAAAAACAAATTTTCAAATTCGCCTGATCACACTCATGATGATTTAACTCCCAATCTCTTTTTAAAGCAATAGTGAGTTGAAATCCCACTGACTTATAATAAATATAAGTAACCCTTTTATTGAAGTCTATAGGGATATGATTATTAATGATTACCTCTCTATCAAGCATGGAGGTAAAATCCTGTGCCAGTCGATAAAACAATTTTTGTTCCTCCAGCTCACTTAATTTTCTCTTTTCATGCAGTGGTTTAGGAAAATGCCAGATTATATGTTCCATCTCTCATTTGCCCCCTTATTATTTCTCTAATAAGTATATGGGACTTATCTAATAATGATGAAAAGTGCCTGAAGAAAAATAACTGAGTATAATTTAAGCGTAAAAAAATTGAAGGTAAAGAATATTCCCTTTACCTTCAAATAATACCTTTGTTTTCTCTAATTCACTTGTTACCTTCTACTATTTGTTATCCCACATTTATTTAAACCCTTGGTCAAAAATACTTAATTGCTCATGTTCCTCTGTCTCTGTTATATCTTTTTTGGTCTTTCTTTCGGCCTTTTTAGTAATTTGTTGTCCAAAAACTATTTCTTTAAATTGATCAATTGAAGACAATGCATCAGTTAAAACCCCTGTGTTATACAAAGAGACATACAGAGCAGCTGATCTCGCTTGACAATTAATAGATACTTTGGGATTAAATTCAATGTCAGTAAAAGCATCATACTGAGTTACTTGTTCACTTAATTCCTTATTAAGTGATAAAGCGTTTATATATAACCAATCATAGAAAAAAGTTTTTGGTTCAAGATCCCATCTCCTACCGAAAAACTGAAAGTAGAGTAACCTTCCACTGCATTTCAATCTCGGATCCTTTTTTGCTTCTCTTGATGTTTTTTCATACAAATCTAAAAATGGGCCACCATTGTCAAAAACCTTACTGGCTTGAAATGCCGTTTCAACACTAAATTCTAAGTCGTTTTTTGTTTTAATCATCAAATTGAATGCACTTAATGATATACCCAAAGGTTCATCAGATTTACTTGATATTTCCAAAACCTTAGACGATGGAGAAATCACTTTAAAACTTTTGTGAAGAGATTCCAAAGACTTCTGCTTTTGTTTAACAGAAAATCCAGGGAACCACTCAAATGATACATCTTTCACTTGAACCAAACCTTTGTCTAACGAACTACAAACAAAAACAGGTCTCTCAGCCATGATTCCTCCTTATTCATCTCCAATATTCATAGTCCACTCTATAACTAAATAATTCTCCCATTACTTGTTTATTAATGTTGGGTGGAATGAGTGATGCATATTTATTCTTCTTATCGTTATTTTCAAATGCTACTCCCCATATGTATTTTGGTTCAATTACATCAAAAACCAGTACCTCTGCTTGTGGGTGGGTAGGTAAAGAAGCATGTATTCCTAAAATTTCCCTTGATGGTTTTCCTGGGTATTCTTCATAAAGACGTTTAAATGCCTCAACACCTTTTCGCTTTTCTAATGGAATAGAGGTAACATTATTACTGGCAGCATTCTCTACACAAAATGCACAGTCCTTTTCCCATAGGATTTCCTTTTTTATTCCTAAAACAACCCAATCACTTCCTGGATTGTGATTTCTGTACCTAAAAAACATTCTATAATTAGGAAAACCAATAGACATACAATTAGCATCCTTACAATTATCAAATCTATAATTATCATTATGGGAAAATCCTATTCCAGTTCTTCGTAATAGATCCACTGGTATAAGCCCTTTATTAAATATGCTAACAACATTTTCAATGCGTGTAAAATGTACTAAATATTTTATTTCTTTATGATTTACAGCATTTTGCATGAAAACTAACCGCTCCTTAATAGTAAAATTTTACTTATATTACAATTTTACTATAAAGAGTTTTGTCTATAAACAATTTTTACTAAATAAAGGAAATTAGGTAGTTTTTGCACTTAAAATGCTATTTTTATTTAATTTATTATTTCTTATCAAACTGGCTTGTAATACCAACGTATAAGTCAACTAAGGAGTCAGATTTATTTTTCGGAAGAATGTATCGTTTTCCTCTACTCCAAAAAAGGTTAGTTCCATTGGGGATAAATTTTTAAATTCAACTGTTAAGATCTTAGCTTCATCATCCACTTTTACTAAATCAATAATAATATTTTCATTATGAAGATGTTGCAAATATTCTTTTGCAACTTCAAAATTTAAGTCATGTTGCAGGGGATTGAATCTAAATTCCTTCCATTTAAACTCGAATATTCTACTTATTTTCCTAACCCCGATTTTCAATCTTTCTCTAAACAATTCGCATAGGACTATTTCTGAATGTGGTAGTAATCCCAGCGAATGGGAACCATAGTAAGCGATAATTTTATCAAGGAGTATAGCATCCCTAAAGTATTCATTAAGATAAATTTCTGCGAAAGGATAACCACTTATATGATAATTACAGTATACTTCTTCAATAATTCCAAACCCATAATGGAAATAAGAGAATTTTTCAAACTCTTCCTGACTGAAACCAGTAATACTCTTATAGCTAAATAAACGTCTTCTATACCCTTCAAGTATTCTATTAATCTGCCCACAATCCCTTCCCCTTTTACTCCCATATACAGTTTTTGCTATCTCTTCAATATCGACTTTTAGGTTTCCCCATATAAGAGTCTTGTAATTTGCGTATTGGAGTATGAATTGTGCTATTACCTTGTACTCTTGATCCAAGCGGTTTATCAACTGATAATTCCTCGGTAGCCCATAAAGACGAAGGACATGACTGCTATTTAGTAAATCATCTAAGTTCTTCATCATTTCCATCATCAATCTTTCCTTTCAACAAAAAAACTCTTGACCATAGTGAATAAAAAACGCCTCTTTGACTAAAGTCAATTTTTAAAAAGGTTTTTTTTTATTCAAACTATGTTCAAGAGTTTGAGTTTTATTATTTTTAAGTTGTTAATTTAAATCCTATCATAGAAACATTTGTTTTTCAAACCAATAAACACCTCCTAAAATACACGCAGAATTTTAGTAATTGCTACTAAGTTGCTTTTAACAATTGCCGCTGCTGACAACTTACTCATTAACTACTTGTCTGAAACAAGGGTAGTCTATAAAAATTTAATTTTGTAAAAATGTATATATGAAAGGTTAAGCAACCATTATAGGGTACATATTTAACAACAAGGAGGTTCATTTATGACCGATAATATGTCTAAAGAAAATAGAAGTAAAACAATGAAAGCAATTAAATCGCAATCGAAATTGGAGAATAGACTTACAAAGGAGTTATGGAAAAAAGGGTATCGATTCAGGAAAAACGCAAATGACCTATATGGGAAACCTGACATATCTATAAAAAAATATAAGACGGTTATATTTATTGATTCTTGTTTTTGGCATGTCTGCCCAATTCACAGCAATAGTCCCAAAACCAATACGGAATACTGGGGAAAAAAATTGCTAAGAAATCAACAACGAGATAAAGAAGTAAGTGAGTTTTACGTAAAGAATGGTTGGAACATTAAAAGAATATGGGAACATGAAATAAAGCAAGATATCAATGCAGTAATCAATGATATAGCAAATTTTATCAATCAGGCTAAAGATAAAGAGAATAAAAAAACCCTGACTTAATAAGTCAAGGTAAATTGTATTAAATAGTAGATGATATCTGCTTTTTACTATCAGAAACACTTTCATCTTCATTCGTCTTTTTTTGTTTTTTCTTTTTCTTTTTTTGTCCTGTTTCAAGCATTTCTTTTAATTCATCTTCCCATTTAGATGATTCAGTTTCATAAGGAATTCCTGCAAAAGAATTTAAAATGGCTTCAATAATCACTTTAGCCCCATCTGGCGGAACTGCCATACCAACTTGTTTTCTGACTATTTCTTTTCCACCCAGAAATTCAAACCAGTCAGGGAATGTTTGCAGTCTTGCTCTTTCACGGTTAGTTAATGCCCTTGGTTGGTCGTAGTGGTACATATGCGTACCGCCTCCCCCTGACCCTGTAACTGTATAAGACGGTAATTTAGGATTTAATCGTTTATAAATATTAGACATCCTTGCACCCTTGACATTTAATCTAAGGTGTTCTGGAATACCTTCATACCAGGCATTTTCCCCTTGTGGAATATGGTTTAACATTTCAATAACCTTACTTTGGTGAGCAGTAAAATCATGGTTATATGCTTTTTCGGGAATTGGTGGTTCTTCAATTGCCTGACGGGATGTTTTTTGAGTCATAGGATCTTTAGTTGTTGCTTTAGGGACTTTAAAAGACCATCCAAAGTCTTTATGAATCCCTACAATAATTATCCTATGACGTGCCTGGGGAACACCATATTCCTCAAACTTATAAAGGTGAGGTGTGATATTATATCCAACCTTCTCCATCTCTTGTAGAATTTTTATGAATGCTTTCCCTTCATTAGCAGATTCTAACCCACCTACATTTTCTGCAATAAACCATTTAGGCTGATGATGCTTTAGAACTTTGATGCCATAAGAGTATAGTGGCCCATATTCTCCTTCTAAGCCCTTCGATTCCCCAACAATACTAAAATCATTGCAAGGAAAACCAAAAGCAAAGGCATCAATTGGCGGTAGACTCTCTATATCCAATTTACGTACATCTTCACAAATAACAGAAGTAGGGTTGTCTGGACAAATATTATGACGAAAGGTCTCACATGTCCATTCATCATAGTCATTAGCCCAAGCATGTTCGACTTTAAATACTTCTCCGTCTTTTTCCACTTGTGCCATTTTAGCACCCAGCGTTAGGCCACCTGGCCCACAAAAAAGCTCTCCTTTTCTAAATATCATTTATGTCAACTCCATATACGTACTTTTGTTCGGTTAGCTATGATTATACACCATTTCCTAAATCTTTGGGAATAACAAGTATTGCCTTACCTTGTCTTACTAATGTGAAAAAGACTCCCTGTGAAATCACAGAGAGTTGATATCCGATAATCTTATTATTGAATTCTGAGTAAAAAGCATTCGCAGTCTATTATGATCAAGTGGATTAGAGGAATGCCGTTGTAATAACCTTATCATATTTTGGGCAGTTATAACACTTCCATTTACATTAGTTCTTGTTGCAATATCTTGAACCTGGGTGTCTATATTTGTCCCAAATCCATCAGCAACATACATGAAAAATTCAAGGTTATTACCGTTTTGATATGTTGGAATATAATTATTAATCATTCTGTTCCTATGGTCATTAGATATAGTATATTGTCTGTATGCCTTAGTATCAATAATTCCTGAAAAATTCAATGGCGATCGCACAAAAACATCTGGATGCAAAGGTTGGTTTCCGACATGTTCCGAATCAAAACCTAACTCTTCAAATATCCCACCGGTAGCAATTTCAAAATCAGCAGCCAGTTCTGTCCCACTTAAAGCCATGTTTAAATAACTTGCCTCAAAGTGCGAAAAGGTATCAGGCCTGAAGTTTGCCAAAGCATCTTCAACTTGGTGATTTGAATAGCCAGTGGAATCAGAAATTTCGTTTATTAATCTTACATTAAAGTGAGAAATTGGTCTTGTCCCGGCAATATGAAGTAAATGACTACGTACACGTCTCTCTCTATACAAGGTGTCCGTTATAGTCTGACCTCCAAAATTTCGATTGTCTCTATTTTGACCTGGTGCTAACCCAAAGGCTCTCTGAAATCGCTGTATTCCAAAAGGTTCGTTTGGATTAAAAGCACGAAGGCCAGATCCATCATTTAATATAGTTTCAACAGTTGCAATACTTTCAGCAGGGATATATATATGTCCCCTTTCATTTCTTCTAACCAATTGTGTATATTCCAAATAATTTATTAAAGTATTTCCTATGTCCTCTAAATAAGATATAGTGCTTTCCCTCGTCCTCACTCCTGTTGTACTACTTTGGTATAACTCTTCGAAGTTAGCATGAAGAATTGCATCTCCAAGGTTACGGAAATTAAGAATCCTTTGTTTAACATGTTGGAAACAAGTTGTTGATTCATTTTCTCCCTCGGTTATGACAAAGCGACCTATCTCGGCTTTATTAAGAGTTTGAATCTGTTGGTCTACAAGTAGTCTTAACAAGAATCGAAAAGGTCTAATTCGGAAACGAGGGTTAATATTAACCCTACTTCTTATTGAATAAGGTGATGGATATTGGAGCTTCATTAGTTGATTTGTAATAATAGGTACTGGAGGTTGACCAGCAAGAAGTGCTTCTCCCGCTAAAGTAGTCCGTACCACATCATTGTCTTGCTCTTTAAAAATTAAACCCAAATTGAATAGCCATGACTCATAAGTTCTTGCACCACCAGCACGCCTGTCCCGCCGTTCTCCCGGTCTTTTTAACCCAAATCTTTCTAATTCACTCTCAAAATCTAATTGGCGATGCAAGTTTCCTCTCCAATCATCGCCTATCGTTTGTAAGTTAAAAAGTGAAAGAACATCAACAACAGGGTACAATTTCCTTTTATTTCTGGGAACTTGCCAATTATTTATCATATTTTTTCCCCTGACATGTGTACTATAGACAATATTATTTTAACAGTTTTTGAAATATATGGATATGCATTAGTAGTAAAAAGATTTTTTTCGTAATTGAAGGCAACTTGTATCTTAGTGATTATTCAATTGGAAAAAGGTATAATTAATTTACTGTTTCCTTTTTTGGAAATCAGTACCGAGCTAAGCCACCCGAATGATTCCGCTAATAACAATTCAAGGGTGGCTTTTGATATAGTTTTCTTAACAACTTCGATTAAATGTAATTCCCAACAACAGTTCGTTTAAATGTATAATTTTAATTTAACTAAATAGATTAGGAATGATTTTTTTCACACAGCAATTAAAATGATAAGTTTTACTTTCCTAACATGAGTTAAGACGACTTTGTATAAATCATCATTTGCAATCAAAGAAAGCGTCTGATGCTCATTCTTTACTTCAAATGAGGCATAGAAAGAAGGGGGATAATTTGAAGCGTAAAAAAATTACCACTGTAGGAACATTCCCATCCACAAGAAGACTAATTAAGTTATCAAACAAAATTATCAGGTTATTAACATAATGAAGAGGACATTAAAGCGAAAAACCAAAGAACCTCGAACGGTTGTCGTAGACATGGGTTTCAAGAAAATTTTAGAGAAAATAGACAGGGAAATAGACAAATTAGAAAAAAGACGTTGATTGGTAATAGTAAGGTTATAGCTTTGGAGACGGTCAATTAAATTTATTTAGTTCTATAATGAATTAAAAACAGTAGAACACCGTAAAAAGAAACCTCTGCTATAACAGTGGTTTCTTTCTTTTATTGCTTGAATTAAATGGACTTATTAATGGTAGAGGAAGTTAGATTCATCCTTATCGAGCTGCTTAAATACTGTAAATAAGTTAATTGATGAAATCTATTGGGTGTTTTTTATTTTTTTCTATCGGAAATTATACTGATAACTGTCCCAGTATATGATACTTTCTTAGTAGTAAAGGTGGGGGTTTTTTGTATTTATTACACAATTTAGAAGAACAGGTTTTATCAATACCTTACAATCAAGGGTATCGTCATTTGAGGGTATTATCTGGATATGTAAGTCCAATATTTGTCCAACATGTATTAGAAGTTTATAGTGAAATACAGTTAGAAATTACTATTGGAATGGTGTCAACAGATGGTTTAGCTATATGGAATCATCAGGCATTTAAAGGTTTAATGAATCAATTTCCTGGTCGTTTAGAAATTTTTTATCAAGTTGTTAGCCCTGGTAATCATCGCAAAGTATATCACTGGAAAGATGCTATCTTGGCAGATAAAGTATTTATAGGATCAGCTAACTTCACGCAAAATGGTTTTTGGAATCTGCGAGAAATCTTAGTAGAATCTACATTTCCTAATATAAATGATGTTTTTTCTGACTTAAACAGTATTAGTTGCGACAGTCCAAATGTAGAGGAACAAGTAAGATTCTATAGGGCGTTACCAGGTAGTGTAAAACTTACTACTTCTCATGAACATATGACAGTTGATATATTAAGTACACCTACAAATACTTTTATGAATTATGTTGATCTTTCTTTAATAGATAGAAGCACTGGCCAAGTTCCAGCACGTTCGGGACTAAACTGGGGGCAAAGGCAAGGAAGAAATCATAATCAGGCATATTTATCCGTACCGCTATCTTTCCATAATGCTAATCCTACTTTTTTCCCACCCTTAGCAGAACGGTTTTTAGTCATTACAGATGACGGAGAAAATTTAATTTGTGTAATGGCACAACAAAATCGAAAAGGGATACACACAAGTAATAGCAACAGTATCATGGGTGCTTATTTCCGAAGGAGATTGGGATTAGGGGACGGAGCATTTATTACATTAGAAGATTTACATCATTATGGTCGTGATAGTGTAAGAATTTTTAAAATGGATAATGAAACGTACTATTTGGATTTCAGCGTTTAAACTCAGTTGTTAGTTAGGAGGATTAAGCATGTTGTTTTGTCCTAAATGTGGAGGAATTCAAGAAGTTATTAAGATTCATGATTCTAAAAATTTTGAGCCAAGATTGTGTGATGTACAGTGCTTTAAATGCGATCATATTGTATATTATCAACCCTACGATTTTGGTAAATCACTCAATTTAGTTAGTAATGATCTTTTAAAAAAAGAAGATAAAAAGAGTTGATATTTTTTGTTTATGTATTTCAATAAACTTTATTGGCATATAACCGTTTATATAAAATTTTCCTTTCTACCACAATGTTCAGTTCCTACAGTCAGTGTATTATGTAAAACGCTCACGATCATTTAGGATTACATTTTTATTAACATTTTGTTTAAAAGTCAAAGAGTTGAAATGTAAATATTTATATTATGTAAATCAAAAAAGATTGGCATTGCTTAAACAATGCCAATTCAGTTTAATGATTGTTTTTTTCCTTTTCTAAAGTCTGCAAGACCAATTCAGCTAAATCTATCATTTCTACTTGGAAAGCCACTGCCAACGATTGAATGGTACTTACTGATGGGTTAATTCTTTTCCCCCTCTCTAATCTATTGATATACGATGGCTCTAATCCAGTCCTCATTCCTGCTTCACGTAAACTCCAACCTCTCTCTAATCGAGCATTATAAAGGAATATTGCAAATTGGTTACTTTTCTCTTTTTGTCTCATGCTTTTCACCTATCTCATTTAATTTTATTAATCTCCATTTCTATTACAACGTTATATTATAGTGAAATTTAAAAAATCTATAACTACTCTTATTTGCGGTTGCGTTTCTTTTCAAGAAACGATTTCAGTAAATTAATTCCTACTCGTTTTCGTATTTACACACCAACGTTTATTTTAATAATATTGTCAAAAGGAATATTAAGTGTGTATAGCGAATCTCTTGTAAAGGAGGTGGATGCAATTTGACAAAGTTAATTAAGGTACAAAAAGCCAAAGATGAAATAAAAAGGCTGCAACACTATATCAATTTAGTAGAAAGCTATGAAGTGAACTCATTAGAGAGGTGGATTATTAAAGAGTATGCCTATACGAACAGCATTATCGAGGTAGTCAGAAGGGCTAATATTCAAAAGCTCACCTATGAAGGATTACCGTTAGATAAAAAATTTGCAACAGCAGTTTTAAAAGCAAAGGCAACGGATGAACTCCATCTGATAATGCAACGTGGTTATAAACATAGAATAAAAATGAATAAGGGTAGACCTTTGCGGTAAATGCATCTTATAAGAATTCTTCAATAATTTTTCAGGAATTTCTCATTTTATTCTACTGTGAAAGCCTGGCTGATCTTAACAACAATTTGCCTCCTAAACTGTGAAGAATAGCTTCTCCCTCCCACTACAAAATTGCATCCTGTTCAATTTCCGGCTCCATATATTTCTCGACTCCCATACTATCAATAAAAGCCAAAAAATTAATGGTTCCCGCATTATAAAAAGCACTCTGCCGTATAGAATATATAAGCATTTCGCAGGTTATTTTTTTCGGCGTATCGCTATCCTATTGCCAGTATGAAATCTCGACTTTCGTTTCATTTTCAGCTGCCACTCAGGATAACTTTACATCTCTTCTTTAATTTCCAAACTATCCCCCTCTATTCTGATGGCATTTCGGAGACATTGTAAACAGCCGTTTCACTCTGTTCCCCATGTCGATAGCTTGAATTAAAATGAAACACAATCCCCACACATGATTGTTTTGAATGCATCTCTGATTAGCCTCAGACCGCTATGCAATCAAAGATTTCAACACTCAAAAAAAGGTCTGCAAAAAAACAAAGGAGGGATTTCTCATCCTGTCAATAAAGGTAATTACTAACCGAGATCGAGAGTTATTTCGTCAGTTAGCCCGTACTGGCATTGTGACAAAACAACAAGCTCAACAGTATCTCAATTATGATAAAAATAATCGCAGAATTGAAAATCTTGTCAAAGGGGATTATCTTAAAAAGCAAATGATTAACGGCAAAATGATTTTCCGCCTTGGTAACAAAGGTACTGCCTATGTAAAAGAAAATATCGCTGACGTGGATAAGATTTATTCGCTCGCCGGAGGGAGAAGTGGCTTCTACCACGACCACCTATTGACAGAGCTTTATTATGAATATCACCATAGTCACTACGATGCATTAGAAACATGGAAAACCGAACAAGATTACAAGCACAATGGCTCCTATGGCAGTCCAGATGCCACAATAACATTAAACGAAAAGACCCTTTGCTTAGAAATAGTTACTTCCAATTACAAAACAGAACACATAGAGAGCAAGGTATTATTTGCCGAACTACATGGTTTTCAGATGGTGATGCATCGTGTCTAAGATCATCATTGAAGTTCGAACTGATCTCCCCTCGATAAACCCACACGACCATTTAGATTTTCTCCTCGAATTCAAGCCTTATCTCGAATTTATTTCCAACCATTTTAACGGCTATCTTTCTCAAAGCAATTTCTTTAACTTCATGGAAAGGTACTTTGGCAGAACTGAGAGCCAATCCAAGACAATTCTTAAAAAGCTGATAAAAAGTAACTGGATAGGTCAAGAAAACATCGGTAACAGGCACAAAATCCTTTATTTAAAGCGAAAAGCAAGGGTTTGTTTGAAAGAAAAAAATCTATCAGACCTCCCTTCTCCTTCAAATCGGACAATCATTCGCTCTCTTTTAATTGAGCAGTTCTCTATTGAGCATAGAACAATAGAGTTCAGAAGGAATGTTTGCGAAATTAATAAGGGTTTTGACCCAAAAGATATCATAGTGGCAATTTTGCCGTCAGGAGCAGTTCAAATCCTATTTATTGACCTTGTTAGAAAAACTGCTAAGCAATATGCGGAGCTTATTGAATCATTTTTAAGTGATGAAAGATTTCACGGTCAAAAAATTTATATTCGATTTCTTTCCTATACAAACGCTCGTAAGAAAACACTTTTCAAAGTGCTTCAAGAAACACCAGTTACCACCCTTGTTAGCCTCAATCAGAGCCGATTGAAAATTGGGGGGAAGTGTTATGACTTATTGTATTACTTTGACAATACAGAGCCTTTGCTATGATTTAAAAGAGTAGAACAGGTTGGAACCTATCTACTCTTTTTCAATTTTTAAGACAAGAAAAGATTATTAAAGCAAAAATAAATATGAGAATGATTTTCTTGCAAAATGAAGATTTTCCAATATGCACGAAGAAAAGTGAGGAAAAAGCATCGACAAACAAACATTTGCAAGATTAACCATTGAAGATTAAGAAAAATTCATTAGTGAACGACAAAAAATCAGCTGCAGTTAATTTTTTTGAAAATAAATAACCCTATCAAGTTAAAAATTAAATTACTTATGTAAACATTTCATGAAACACCAATGTATACATTTTTTGATTATGAATTTATTTATGAAGCAATTACTTGCTAACCCCATTTGTAGGTTTTGTTTTTTATAAGGCCGTATAGAACTGAAAAGCTGTCGTCTCTTATAGTAATGTTAGGTATAATTTGAACGAAAAGTTGTATTGAAGCCTTGATACTGCTGGACTAATTGCCATTAAATTTCGCGAAGGAGTTGTTGTAAATGACAAAATTGAAATCTAAAGTTAAATACAAAAAAGAAGAGTCTTGCCCTTTATATAAAGTAAAACTATGTATTGATACATTTATACTTGTTGGAAAACTCACTGAAGAACAACAAGAAGAACTATTTGACCACTTTATCTTACTGAAAAGGGAATGGTATCAAGACCGTTATTTCCACTACAGCATACGCATTAATAATATAGTTATAAAATACTCCCCTCGAAATCTCCTTGCTTGGAACAACTACAATACAATGATAATAATTGAAAAAAACACTTCAATCACCTATATTCCCCATTCAGTTAAAGAGATTCTTAAATTTAACACCTGGCAAATTAAGCGATTAGACCTTGCCTTTGATTTCTCTGATGGTACTCCCTTTTCAACTTTCTCCAACCGATTAATAATGAAACATCATGGGAATGTTAAATTATTGCAAATAAGTAAAAATGATAAGGATTGGAACTCCGAATATGTTGGTACTTTGAAAACAAGAACAGAATCAAAAGCCTGCTGTTATGATAGGAATAAAAAGGAGGAGGATTATGGTTCAGGAGTTGAGCATGAATATCCTTTACGTTTCGAAATAAGATTGTTCCCAAAATTGAATGAGTTTAACTACTTAAATCAAATCGATCACGGTTGGATTGAGAATAAACTCAGCAAATTCATCTTTATAACCGACATTGAAAACCTTCCTTTAAACAAGTGGGATAAAAGGAAGCTATATAAAGTGCAGGCAGACTACGACTATTTCAAGGGAATAGAACCCTCCAAACAAAAGGCGTTAAAAAAGGTTATTAATTCATTAAGAGTTCCGTTTGAAGATATATATTCTTCCCGCAAGGATACCCTTTTTTTATTCCTCGATCTACCTCCAATTCACATGAATAGCCAAAATCAATATTATGAACAGTTAACTTTAAATGATTTTTTCTAATTTGTGATTAATAGATTAGTAGCATAGAAAACTCACTTTTTCCCACAACGCTATACTTCCTATCCATCTAATTTGTTTCTATGTTTAACAAAAAAGGGAACAAACGTTCCTATAGAACCACTAAACTATAGACATATCTTTACCAATTTGATTATTCTATAGGAGAAGCATTACCCCACAATTTAACCCCAATTATTACAAGGAGGACTCCTCATGAAAAACAACCCCAATAACAATCACACCAATACCGAAGAAAAGACTATCGGTGAATCCTTAAACACATCATTAATTGATAACTCTATGGATAACCTGGATATTATTTCTACGTATCTATTGAAAGCAATCAAACTAAACACAAGCCATAAAATTCAAAAGGAGAGTGCATAAATATGACACAACAAACACAAAAGGTAGTTGGAATTTATATAAGGGTTTCCACAGAAAAACAAGTTCAGGAAGGTTTTTCATTAGATGCCCAAAAAGATGAAGATACACAATTTGCCAAAAAACTCTTTGGTGATGACGTTGTACTTAGATATTATGTTGATGAAGGAAAAAGTGCAAAAAGTACAAAGAGCCGATACGAATTACAACGAATGATGAAGGATGTAAAGCATGGATTGCTTTCAACAATTATTACCTATAAGGTTAGTAGACTTTCCCGCAACTTGTCTGACTCACTTAAATTAGTTGATGAAATACACAAGGCAAAAGTACGTTTTATTAGCATCAAAGAAGGTGAATATGGAACACCTCATGGAAATTTACAATTCAACATTTTAGCATCCGTCGCTCAGTATCAAAGAGAAGATTTAGCTGAGAATGTTCAATTCGGAATGAGTAGGCGTGCAAGAGAAGGAAAATTTAACGGTGGCAGAGTGTTAGGATATGATAGCAAGGATAAAAAATTAGTCGTAAATACAGAGGAGGCAGAAATTGTTAATATTATTTTTGACAAATTTGTAAATGATGGCTGGGGAACAAAAAAAATTGCTCATTATCTAAATACAATTGGTAAGCATACAAAGAATGGTAAGTCATTTTCTGTTAATACGGTTTCAATTATACTTGATAATCCCATATATAAAGGTTACACACGCTACAATCAGGTAATAAACTGGGAATCTCAACGAAGAAAGGGAACAAATCCTGATTATATTTTGGCTAAAGGGCTACATGAAGCAATAATTGATGAAGCTATCTGGAACAAAGCCAAGGAATTAAGAGAAAGGAAATCCACAGGGACTCCTCGGCAATATAGCGGTTCATTCCCTTTAACGAGCTTAGCAAAATGTCCTAAATGTGGATCCTATATGACTTCACTATATGGGGCTAAAAGAAAAGATGGTACAAGGAAACGCTACTATGTATGCGGAGAGTACCACAATAAAGGAAGAGCAGTATGTAATCCAAACACTATCTGTGCAGATTGGCTTGAAAATGCAGTATTTGAAAGGCTAAGAGAGGCACTTATGTCGGACAAAATCATAAAGGAAATTACGGATCGTATCAATCTACAAATTAGAGAACATCCTGCTTCTGCAAGCAAATCTAACGAAGTAATAGTATTAAAAAAGCAATTAGATGATTATGAATCGAGAAAACGACAAATACAAGAACTTATTGAAACAGGTGTCTACACCATCGACGAAGCAAAAGAAAGAATGTTTCATTTTCGCAGTAAGATTGAGGAAACCAATAAGCTCCTTGATTCCATGGAGAAAGAACAATATACAGACATCCGTATCTTAGAGCCAATAACACCGGAGCAGATTAAATTGCAACTAAAAGAGTTTCTGGAACTGAAAGAGTTACTTTCTCCGTTAGAGTTCAGGCAGCTACTTGTAGCATCAATTATAAAAATAGAAGCAAGCAAAAAAGAACTAAAACATATCCACTTTTCCTTTATTGCTCACCTCCCTGAAAATGAGAAGGATCAAGGCGATCCTTCTCTACATATCCATCCTCAGAACACCCCTTTTATTCTACGGGGTTTAAATTTTAAGGAAAACCATTACCTATTTATGATAAGGTTCCCCCCGATTTATCCTAAACGCCCGATAAATCTGCTCCACCAGTATCAACCGCATCAACTGATGAGGGAATGTCATCTTCGAGAATGACAGGGTGTCATTTGCCCTTTTCATTACCTCATCACTTAATCCTAATGAGCCGCCGATGATGAAGGCAACTTTGCTTTTTCCGTAGGTGGCGAGCTTGTCCAGGTTGTCTGCTAGTCCTTCGGAGGACTGCATTTTTCCTTGGATGGCGAGGGCGATGACATGGGCATCGGGGTTGATTTTGGCGAGGATCCGCTCACCTTCTTTTTGCTTGACCTGTTCCATTTCGACTTGGCTCAGTTCTTCGGGTGCCTTTTCATCAGGCACTTCGATGATTTCGAGTTTGGCATAGGCTGACATCCGCTTGACGTATTCTTCGATTCCTTGCTTCAGGTACTTCTCTTTTAATTTTCCAACTGTGACAATTGAGATATTCACACTTCATCCTCACTTTACAAACATATTACAAACAACATATCCACAGACTTTATCCACATATCCACAAAACCCATCCACATCTTGTAGGCGAATATTAGTTCGCCACAAGATATACAGGTTTATTTTCGCAATATTCACAGGTTGTGGATAACTGCTCTTCCTCTGAAAGCACCTTCATCACAGGGGCTGTTTCATATTCATCCACGATTACATCCAAGGCTAATTCTACGTGTTCTTTGCAGCAATATATCATGTTTAATCCCGTCCTTATCACATTTATCTTATTTTTCTGGCATACTGAGACTTTCGTTGCATCAGTCGAAAATCTGCTCTGTTATAGTATGCTCTAATCCATTGATCAACTGTTTAATTATCCACAAGGTCATTCTACCATTAAAAGAAAAAGCAGGAAAGGGAGCTCGCCCTTTTCCTGCTTAGTTATCCACATGTTTACATCTGAGATTCATCTGTCAGCTTGATTGTGGTTTCTTTTTTCTTGCCGGCACGGTAGTAAGTGACTTTCATTTGATCGCCGACTTTTTTCTTATCATAGAGATATTTGCGAAGTTCAAGGATGTTTTTGACCGGTTTGCCATCGAGTTCGGTGATGACATCAAGCTCTTGCAATCCTGCTTGTGCTGCCGGTGTATTTGGCATTACTTTCGCGATCATCACGCCGTTATTGATATCTTTAGGCAATTTCAATGTTTCCTGCTGGTGATAGGCTGGAATGTCGGTTACATCGCGCAGCTGAACTCCCATTGCAGGACGCTTGATTTTTCCGTACTGCTCAAGGTCGCTGATGATTGGCTTCGCGTAGTTAATCGGAATGGACAACCCGATTCCTTCGACAGCTTCCTGAGCAATTTTCATGGAGTTGATTCCGACTACTTGACCGGAGATGTTCACCAAAGCCCCGCCTGAGTTACCAGGGTTGATGGCTGCATCGGTTTGGATGACCTGTGCTTGCCAATCTACTTGTCCATCCTTGTTTAAGTCCATTGGAATGGTTCTTTCAAGGCCTGAGACGATTCCTTGAGTGACTGAACCCGAGAATTGCTGCCCAAGCGGATTCCCGATTGCAATGACAGGCTCACCTGGTTTGAGAGCGTCGGAATTGCCGAATTGTGCAACTGTATCGACTTTGCTTCCGTCAATCTCGATGACGGCAAGATCTGTCCAAGGATCGGTTCCCCTCAGTGTTGCTTTTTCTTTCGTGCCGTCCGTTAATGTCACTTCAAGCTGATCGGCTCCTTCGACTACATGGTTGTTCGTCACGATGTATGCTTTGCCTCCAGCTTTTTTATAAACAATCCCTGAACCGGATCCTGCTGGCTGCTCCTGCTGAGACCAGAAATCCGTCGACTGGATGTTCGTGATTCCGACGACTGCCGGGCTCGCTTTTTGAACGGCTTTTGTCACATCGGTTGTGACATCAAGGGAAACATTCTCTTTCTGGCCGTGGAAAGCCTGGTCGGTTTCCTTCAGTTGTGAATTCGGCTGGACGCTATAAGGGAGTACACCCACATCGGCCAGCTTGGGAAGCGCCACTAAGATTAGGATGGCACCAAGGACCAACCCAACGAGGCTCGCTAAAAAGATGCCTCCTTTATTTCCTTTTTGCTCTTTATAGCGATTCGAACTATCTTGATCATAGTATCCCACGTATAAATCATCCTTTCTTCAATGATTGCTACATATTATTTTGTCTCTCATGATGTCATTATAGTCAGCGACTATTAAAATTTTATTAAAATTTCTTAAAAATCGCCTCGTAATCTATTAAAAAAGGAATGAAAATACAGTTAAGTTTAATTACACCAAACTGTGTCTTCATTCCTCTATATCCTTCATATACATGTTTTAAACATTAAATGGCGACTAATGGGGTCGGAATTTTCGGGTCGGTATCGTAGAGCGCGAATTGTTCACCTACGATGATTCCCCGATCTTGAAGAGTCTGGGATACGCTCATCCTCGCCAGATCCTTCATATTGTTGTCCGTACTCAAATGGGCCAAATAGAAGCCTTTTGTCCGATCGCCAGCCACTTCTCCCATAGCAATGGCAGCATCTTCATTTGATACATGGCCGACATCGCTCAAGATCCTGCGCTTGATATTCCAAGGGTATCTTCCCATCCGGAGCATCTGCACATCGTGGTTGCTTTCAAATACATAATAGTCGGCGTTCTCGATGGTTCCCTTCATCCGGTCGCTGACATAGCCGGTATCCGTGATGACCACGAGCTTCTTATCCCCGTGATGGAACGTATAGAACATAGGCTCAACGGCATCGTGGGAAACACCGAAGGATTCAATATCCAGGGAGCCGAATGTCTTGACCGTTTCCATATCAAATGTGAACTTCTGATCCACCGCAACTTCGCCGATCAGCCTGTCCATCGCATGCCAAGTTTTTTGATTGGCATAGACCGGCAGTTTATACTTCCTCGCTAAAACGCCGATGCCTTTAATATGGTCGCTATGTTCATGTGTCACCAGGATTCCGCTTAAATCCGAAACACTTTTTCCGATCTGTTGAAATAATCCTTCCATTTGCTTTCCGCTCAAGCCGGCATCCACTAGGAATGACTGTCCATCAGCTTCAACGAAAACCGCATTTCCCGTACTGCCGCTGGCCAGTACACTAAAATGCAATGACATACCCGTTCACTCCAATTTTTTATTTATCGTGATGACTGAACCTTCAAAGGCGTTGACAAATAGGTTGTCCTTTTTATCCCCCTGATTGACGACCACATGCCAAGTAGGCGTCAATACTTGCGATTCCGGGGTCTGAACGAGTGTATAATACCCAAGCTCCACATTCGTGATGTTGCTGTCGAGCCGCAGCATCCCTCTATTGAATAAAGTCCCGACGGCTTGAATGGATGAAATAATCTGTTCTTTATTGTATTCATCGATAGAATCAAGCATAGTCTGTTCATAGGAAACTACTTCATTCTTGTCGTTCAGATAAAAGGTCAGTTCTCCATTCACGTTCTCGAAAATCACCTTATCTTTAAACTTCTGCGCATACGTTATTTTTTTACTCTCTTTATTATAACGCCAAAACTGATATTTTTCTCCCCCAATGATGTTGTCCTTAACAAATGTATCAAGGACTTCAGGGTCAAAGTCCGTGCCTAATTTATAAGGTTCATCCAATGTAGAAGAGATTTTAGTATCATTGACGATTATGGCATCCTGTCCTTCAAGCTCATCGAGTTCCTCTTTGGAAAACTTCTTCGTCTTCACACTCAACAGGTAATGTTTTTCTTTCTCCTTATCCTGTGGCAGCGATTCATAGGTGATGCCAGCTTCCTTCAGCTGCTCCTCAATGGAAGCATCCTTCTTCGGGAGATACTGGCTCGTTGTGTTTTTCTTCACCAATTGAGACAGAAGGAACACGTCGAGGATCAAAAAGACTATGATGAAGATCGTTTTCGTTTTATTCCAATCCACCGCTCGTTCCTCCTGCATCATTAATTGATAAGCGAATCCAGCTGCCGCTGTCCATGTAATACCAGGATGGTTCTAAGACGACCGTCTGCGGATTCTGCGGATCCCTTGATAGTTTGTAGCCGATTGTGAAATCTTGAAGCAGCTTCGGTTTGATATCAGGATGATTCTCGAGATAATCCAGTACCTCATATCCATTTGGAAGTGTCACCTTCAGCGCCCAAGGCAATGAAACATCCAAGGTGAAATACGGACGCATATATTTATAGATTTCGTCCTTACCCCAATATTCGGTAATCTCAGACATGCCATCATCATTAAACACCGGCAATCCATTCTTATAAAGAAGGAAAGAAACCATGCTTGTATCAGAATTCAGGCTGAAATAATGGTATTGATCCGTCCATCCTGCATGTCCATTGATAAAATCAATGCTCTTCTGTATTAATTCATGAGGGCTGTCTGTCAGATTGCTTTCTTCTGCGGGATTGATATAAGAAAAATAGTTCGTTAGTTTATTCACCCTCATCAAGCTCGACCCATCCGTAAATTCCTCAAGATTGGCCAGCTGCGACTTCCGGACATCGCTCGGATCGCTGAACAAGGCATTTTTAAATTTATTCACATCAATTTCAGTCATGTAGTATCGAAGCATCGTTAGATCAATCCGTGTCTTCGGCAAGTAAATCGTTTGATGATCATTGATATCATATGGGAAATAAGAAGTATATTTATCCGGTGCCGCGTGGGCAAACGTGTTTTGGAAATTCGTTAAGTAATTCGCTCGGATATTGCATTCATACACCTTGTAGCTGTTAGGCTCATTGCTGATAAAATAAACCACTGATTCCTTTTGAATATTGCTCAAATTAATAACGATTTCATTGAAAGTGACAGAAGGAATTTTCGCCTCTTCAAACTTCAGAGCGCCTTTATAAAGGGTAATGGGCACCTCATCTGGAAAAAGGATCTGAACCTTGCCGTTTGAATGCTGAATATCAAGCAGTTCCGCCCTCGTAACAGAGCTGGTGATGTTGCGAAAATCATAAAATGTCCATTTCTTCATTTCTTCGACAACCCGACTCACTTCAACACCATTGAAAGTCCCATAATGGGCATCATTTTGGTGGAAAAAGATCTTGGAAGGCTTAATCAAACTGGAAGTTTCTTTCTTGTCGCTGATCGTGACTTCACGGAATAGGTTATCCGGATTTGCCACCTCAAGCTCCGGTTGATAAGTCCAGAGATTCCATGTAAGGACAATGCTCGTAATGACAAGGACCGTTAGCAATATTGATTTAATGGTTTCATATCTCATGACCAATCATCCTCTAGCGATGGGTCATATGGAAGAGTAAAATGAATCGTCGTTCCTTTCCCCTCCACACTGGTGGCCCATATTTTTCCGTTGTGTGCTTCTATCATTTCTTTCGCAATCGCGAGACCCAGGCCTGTCCCGCCCATCTGTCTAGTCCTTGCCTTATCGACGCGGTAGAAGCGGTCAAAAATCTTATCGAGCTGATCCTTAGGGATGCCCATTCCTTCATCTGAAACACTAACCTCAATGAAAGGCTCTTTTTCCACAACAGAGAAAGTCACTTTTCTGCCTTGAGGAGAATATTTCAGTGCATTTGAAATGATATTATCCAGCACCTGCGTCAGCTTATCTGTATCAATATCGACATACACATCATCACTGAAGAAATTTCTCGTAAATGTGATGTTTTGATTGATCGTCATTTCAAAGCGGTCAATAATGCGATTGAAAAACTCGATGAAATTGACCCAATCCTTGTTGAGTAGGTAATCTTTGCTGTCCAATCTGGAAAGCTGCAGCAAATCATTAACGAGGCGGATCATCCGCTCCGTTTCATTCTGTGTCACATGCAGGAACTGAGGGGCGATGCCTTCATCCTGCCAAGCTCCTTCGGCTAATGCTTCCAGGTAGCTCCGCATGGTAGTCAAAGGTGTTCGAAGCTCGTGAGAAACGTTCGCAACGAATTCCCGTCTCTCCATATCAATTTTTTCCTGTTCGGTTATATCGTGCAGGACAGTAATCAATCCGTTCACAAATCCAGTTTCTTTTTGGATAACAGAGAAGTTGGCCCGTAAAATATAATGGGTATCCATTGTACTATAATCGAGAATAACTGAATTTTGTTCCACGAGAAGGTCATCAAACGTATACTCTTCTTCCAGACCAAGGACAGAAACGATCGGCTGCGCCAAGACTGTTTCACGTGAAACATCCAAAAGTTTCGAAGCAGGTTCATTGATGAGAATGACCCTTCCTTTTCGGTCTGTGGCGATGACTCCATCTGTCATATAGGAAAGCACGGAAGAAAGCTTGCGTCTTTCCCCTTCTGTCATGGCCTGTGCTTCCTGGAGCTTCTTCGTTAAATTGTTGAATGTAAGGGCCAACTGCCCAATTTCATCATAGCCGTAGACTTTAACTTTCCTCGAGAAGTTCCCTTTGGCCATGGCCAATGCCTGTTTTCGCATATCGGAAATCGGCCTGGTGATCGTCTGAGCGAGAAGGACCCCAAGAACAGCTGTAATGGCCAGCGCAATCGCTGTACCGGTTGTAAAGATGCTGTTGATTTCGTTCATCTGTTCGTAGACAGTATCAATTTTTGCTATTAAATAGATCGCCCCGACCACTTCACCATTATTCTTAATGGGGGATGTCAGAATCCATATTCTGTGTCCAGTAGTATTATCAATGTATTGATGGTTTTCTTCCGTCCCGATGACAAGGACCCGCTTAACGGACCCCTCTGTAGTTCGCTGGCCGACGATCCCCTGATTATTTTGATCAGAGGTCCCGATGATCTCTCTTTTATTATCGATGATCCGAACTTCCTCAATATCGGAAGCTACGAAATCCTGCAGGACCTTTCGAATTGCCTCTTTTTCCGTCGGGTCTTCATCCTGCCGCACTTTAATGATTTCTTCGCGGGCTAAATACTCAAGCAAGTCCACCCGCTCGTAAAGGGACTTCTTAAAGTTGTCGATGAGATTGGATTCGAGCCTATTCACAAAATAGACCCCAATGATCTGCATCGTAATCAAAATCAATAGCATGTAGATCAAAACAAATTTCAGGTGGATGGAACGAAAAAAGCCTACCTTTTTCATCTATTACTCCTGTTCTGGATTGCGAAGGTAATAACCGACTCCTCTTCGTGTCACGATCCATGTTGGATGACTAGGGTTGTCTTCAATTTTCTCCCGCAATCGGCGTACGGTTACGTCAACAGTCCGCACATCTCCGTAATAATCATAGCCCCATACTGTCTGGAGCAAGTGCTCCCTGGTCATGACCTGGCCGATATGCTTCGCCAAGTAATGAAGCAGTTCAAACTCGCGGTGCGTCAATTCGATTGTCTCTCCACGCTTGGAAACCACATAGGCATCCGGATGGATGATCAATGAACCGACAGCGATTTCGTTGTTTTCATCTTCTTCATTCGTCTGGTTGGCAATATGCTGATGACGGCGAAGGTTCGCTTTCACCCTTGCAATCAACTCGCGCGTGCTGAATGGCTTTGTCACATAATCATCTGCGCCAAGCTCCAATCCAAGGACCTTGTCGATCTCTGAATCTTTCGCTGTCAGCATAATGATTGGCATTTCATATTTCTTTCTGACTTCACGGCAAACTTCCATACCGTCGCGGTTTGGCAGCATTATATCGAGAAGGATCAAATCAGGCTTGAATTCTTCTGCCATGCGGATCGCTTCATCTCCGTCATGGGCGCACCAAACTTCATATCCTTCTTTCTTCAAATTGAACTGTAAAATATCTGCAATTGGTTTTTCATCGTCTACAACAAGTATTTTCTTTTCCATAAGGTTTGTTCTCCTTTGTAATAAGCTGTTTTCATAAACAATGTTGTTAAAATCTTTATGCCGATTTTAACGCGAAATTAGCTGTTTGGCGCGTTGCAATAGAGTATCCAGGCTCTTTTCTAGCAAATAAACTATTATGATTGTACAAACTATCCTAATTTAATTTCAAAAGCAACAAAATTTAAGAAAAGAGCCTTGTAATAAGTCATTAGAGCTTACTATTACATAACATACTACCCTTAATTTATCACGTTCTGTCCACGAATTCATCTTTTCACCTAAAAAGCACCAACTTTTCTCGGGAAATAATTTCGTCGGATCCTGTCGAACCAAGGGGGCGTAAATAGTAAAATGCCTCTAGTCAATCACTGGCTAGAGGCATAGTATTTAATATCATCTTTATAGTTTTGTGCGTGGGTTGACCAGCTTGCCGTGGTAGCGTACTTCAAAATGAAGATGCACTCCTGTTGCTTCCCCGGTTTCACCCATAACCCCAATTTTTGATCCTGCAGTAACAGTTTGGCCAACATGGACAGAAACGGAGCTCATGTGAGCATATAACGTTTGGTAGCCGTTTTTATGGTCAATTACCACTTTATTTCCGTATCCATCATCGCTGTAGCCAGCTGTGACAACGACACCATTGTCTGCTGCCTTAATTGTGCGGTCAGAAGGACGAGCAATATCAAGTCCTTTGTGCATCTTGCCCCAGCGGTACCCCATCTCACTGGAGACATATCCGCCGACTGCCGGCCATACAAAGTGGCCAGTTCCTCTGGATGGCACCACTTTTGTACCTTTTTTGACGATGTAGTTGACCGGTTCACTCAATACTTTTTGATCTTTCACTTCTTTTAAGACACGTTCCCCGTTTTGTTCAGAGATGACATAGGTAGTGGCGCTTTTGCCTTCTTTGCCTTCTTGGACTACCTTTGTTTCGCCTTTATACATCGAGCTGTCTTCAACGACCTTCTTTTCATAAGGAACAGGCTCGACTTTATATACTTCCCTCTTCATGATGACATGAATAAGAGGTTCGTAGGCTGTTACATTGATGTCGCTGCCGATCTTTAAAACGGAATCTTCTTTGAGTCCCGGGTTGAGCTTAATCAGCTCTGCAGTGGAAAGGTCATGCTTAGAAGCAATAGCGCCAAGGACATCGCCTTCCTGTACTTGATATTTCTTCTCTTCAAGTGTACCTTTTTGCAGATACTTCGCTGCCTGCTCAGGCTCAAGAATCTTACCAGGTTCTACTGACCCTTTTTCTTCGTTTAAACTTTCTTTGAGGGAAACATCTACTAATCTAGTTTCATCTTCCTTCAATCGTGGTAAAGAAGTGGAAGAAGATTTCTGAGCGTCTAATGCATCAAGCTCTTTTTGGGTAGCATAGGAAAGTTTCAACTGCTTTAACACTTGATCAGCTGAGTCTTTGTCTTTTAAGTAGACAACTGGCTTTCCATCGACTGTAATTGCCACGGCATCGGCAAGAACTGAAACTTGCTCTTCTACTTTCTTAGCCGTTTCATCATTGTCCGCATCTGTTTGAAACACTTGTTCAGGTATGTATTTCAAATTCTTCCCGACTTCCACATGGAATCCGGAATATGCATCGCTGCTGGCTGCTGTCTTTTCATCAATGACTTTTTGAATGACAGCTGGATCTGTGACTGTGCCCATATATTGATCTTTAATATAGACGTGGTAAACTTTGTTCAATCCTGACTTTGAATCATTCGCTGATACAGAGTGGAATGAAAAAGCGGATAGAACAAGAGCAGCAACTGCTGTCTTTTTTATAAGATTAGTAGAAACATTTATATTCAGTTTTGGAAAATTGGATGATACGTTAGACAATTTCTGTCTCCAATTCATTTTCTTTTCCTCCTAAACGCAAAGGCGACCGACCAAAAAACGATGTTATCTAACACGATTGGTACTTTCTGCCTAAAAGCAAATATTCTTACAATTTGACACTCATTTACTTTACCATAAACGCAAGTCAAT
Source organism: Falsibacillus pallidus (assembly GCF_003350505.1). Taxonomy (NCBI): domain Bacteria; kingdom Bacillati; phylum Bacillota; class Bacilli; order Caryophanales; family Bacillaceae; genus Falsibacillus; species Falsibacillus pallidus. The sequence goes on along the minus strand of NZ_QQAY01000011.1, from coordinate 35,280 downwards.
AGGGCTAACGTCGCTGTAATGTAACATAAATGTATAATAAATTACATTTTGTGACATTTAATCCCTATGAAAACGTTTGCGCTGATAGCGTAAAAAGCCTATTCTAACGGGACTTAGGTAGGATTTTATGCCTAGCAAATGAAAATCTAAAATAAGATTTTATAGAGGAAATAATACCCGGTATTTTTCTCTTAATGTTACAGTTGTGTTACAAAACAGAACAAAAATAAAAAAGCACTGCGAGAGTCATGTCATCGCAGTGCTTTTTAGTGATGGCTCGGGACGGAATCGAACCGCCGACACATGGATTTTCAGTCCATTGCTCTACCGACTGAGCTACCGAGCCTTGTAGTTACGGTTTACGCTAGGCGGCGAATTTCTTCGTCAGCTTCGATCACTCAAGTCCTCACGTGCGTATAGCACGCTCCGGCTTTCGCTCAATCGCTTCCTTGAACTTCTTGCCTATCCTAAACCTTTCATTCTAGATAAGGTATGTAATTATTACTTACCATCCATCTTCTAAAATGAAAATGGCGGTCTGGACGGGACTCGAACCCGCGACCTCCTGCGTGACAGGCAGGCATTCTAACCAACTGAACTACCAGACCAGAGTTTTTCACGAATGTGAAATAACTTTCATTAATTACGAAGCAAAATAAATTTCCATAATTGCTTGTAAACAAATGGTGACCCATACGGGATTCGAACCCGTGTTACCGCCGTGAAAGGGCGGTGTCTTAACCGCTTGACCAATGGGCCAATCTAAAATGGTGAGCCATGAAGGACTCGAACCTTCGACCCTCTGATTAAAAGTCAGATGCTCTACCAACTGAGCTAATGGCTCGAAATAAGATGTTGTTTACAACAAAGATAGATTTCTAGTCCTTGGCATCTACGACGTCCAGATTTCAGAGAGCTTATTCAAGATGCGGCTCAATCTGTACGCTGAAGTGGAGGCAAGGAAGATTATTCGTACGTGCTCTACCAACTGAGCTAATGGCTCGAAATAAGTGCTGTAATCTTCTTAAGAATCTTGTAATCTCGCAGCAACGAAACTAATAATAGCACAGAAATTCGACAAAAGGCAACACTTTTCTTAATATTTTTTAATGAAAGATAAGAAATCAATGGGAACACCGTTATGGTAATCGAAATTCTTCTAATTCGACTCGTAATTAGATCTAATCTGCTCCTTGGTGCGCTATATTTTTGACCACATCAAAATTTGCTCCGAACTTTCGGCCCTGACCGCCGCACTTTGCCGATTTACCCCGCGACTTTTGGCCATAACCAACGAACTTTTTTGTTTCACCCCGCACCTTTTCCCTTCAACCGCTCAACTTTCCTTTTTTTGAGATAAAAATCCCCCAGTCCGAAGGCTGGGGGATTCGCTTTTTCAAATTGTCTTTTGATCTTTTAAAGCCTCTGCGAAAACCGCTTCCGCTTTTCATGATCCAGCTCCAGCGGCTAGAGGCTGGGAGGTTTCCCTCAGCACGCTTACGATAAGTCAACATCGAATCGCTAGCGCTCTTCGTGTTTCCTTTATCTCGCAGCACTTCAGTCCAACCTCGGCGCCTCTAAACAGCCGCTTCCGCTTTTCTATCTATCTCCAAACACTCTGCACTACATTAGTCTGTGTTCTATCCGGACCTACGGAGAAGATGGATAATGGGATGCCTGTCAGCTGGGATACGCGCTCCAGGTAGTGTCTTGCGTTTTCCGGGAGTTCTCCTAGTGTTTTGCATCCTGTGATGTCTTCTGTCCAGCCTGGCAGTTCTTCGTATACCGGCTCGCATTTAGCAAGGATGTTAAGATTAGCCGGGAATTCCTCGATGACTTTTCCATCGTATTTGTAGGCTGTGCAGATCTTGAGCGTTTCGATGCCAGTCAATACGTCGATGGAGTTAAGCGACAAGTCTGTCAGACCGCTGACACGGCGTGCATGGCGTACAACGACGCTGTCAAACCAGCCGACACGGCGCGGGCGTCCTGTTGTTGTACCGTATTCACGGCCGACTTCACGGATTTGGTCGCCGATTTCGTTTGTCAATTCTGTAGGAAATGGACCATCGCCGACACGTGTTGTGTAAGCTTTGGATACACCGACGACATGATTGATTTTAGATGGACCTACGCCAGATCCGATGGTTACTCCCCCTGCAACTGGGTTGGAGGATGTAACGAATGGATATGTCCCTTGGTCGATATCGAGCATGACACCTTGTGCACCTTCAAATAGGACGCGGCGCCCTTCGTCTAGTGCATCGTTCAACACAACAGATGTATCGCAAACATATTTCGCGATTTGCTGTCCGTAATCAAAGTATTCCTCAAGGATTTCTTCAATTGTGAATCCATCTGTTTCATAGAACTTTTCAAGAAGGCGATTTTTCTCTGCCAGATTGCGCTCAAGCTTCTCTTCAAAGGATTCTCGGTCCAAAAGATCGGCGATGCGGATTCCGCTGCGTGCCGCTTTATCCATGTAAGCTGGGCCGATTCCTTTTTTCGTTGTACCGATTTTGTTTGCGCCTTTGCGTTCTTCTTCTACTTCGTCCAATTTAATGTGGTAAGGAAGAATAACATGTGCACGGTTGCTGATGCGCAGGTTGTCCGTTGTGATTCCGCGGTCATGGAGATATTTCAGCTCCTGAACAAGTGCTTTCGGATCCACGACCATTCCGTTTCCGATGACGGAAATTTTTTCATTATAGAATATTCCAGATGGGATCAAGTGCAATTTATACGTTTCACCGTTGAATTTAATTGTATGGCCCGCATTGTTTCCGCCTTGGTAGCGTGCGATGACCTCTGCATTTTCTGAGAGAAAATCTGTAATTTTCCCTTTTCCTTCATCTCCCCATTGTGTTCCAACTACAACTACTGAAGACAATATGAAGCACCTCCGCATGAACTACTTATGTAGCCCGCTATTATCAAACATACTAAGTTTACCAGCGATATGTAGGAAAAGTCAACGAAAACACGAACATTTATATTAAAACACTCAAATTCGTTCGTAATTATTCGGAAACAAACCTGTAATAATAATTAGAAAAGGCCAGCCTTTAGGCCGACCTTTTTATTATGCGCCAGGTGGGACGGAAGTATCATCAAACCGCCGCTCCAAATTGACGAATTTATTATATTCTTTCACAAATGCCAATGAGACGGTTCCGACAGGGCCGTTACGCTGCTTGGCAATGATGATTTCGATAATGTTCTTGTTTTCGGATTCCTTATCATAATAGTCATCCCTGTAAAGGAAGGCTACGATATCGGCATCCTGCTCGATACTTCCGGATTCACGGATATCGGACATCATCGGGCGTTTATCCTGACGCTGCTCCACTCCACGGGAAAGCTGAGAGAGCGCGATGACAGGGACTTGCAATTCACGTGCAAGCTCCTTCAGGGACCTCGAGATTTCAGATACTTCCTGCTGGCGGTTCTCGCCTGAGCGGCCGCTTCCTTGAATCAATTGAAGGTAATCAATCAAGATCATGCCCAGGCCATGCTCCTGCTTAAGCCTTCTGCATTTGGACCGGATTTCCGTGATCCGGATCCCTGGCGTATCATCGATGAAGATGCCTGAATTTGATAAGCTTCCCATTGCCATGGTCAGCTTGCGCCAATCCTCATCCGTAAGGGAACCTGTACGAAGGTTTTGGGCGTTGATATTGCCTTCTGCACAGAGCATACGCATGACCAGCTGTTCAGCTCCCATCTCCAAACTGAAGATGGCGACATTTTCTTCTGTCTTCGTAGCTACGTTCTGCGCAATGTTCAAGGCAAAGGCGGTCTTACCAACTGACGGACGGGCCGCAACAATGATTAAATCATTGCGCTGAAATCCGGCTGTCATCCGGTCAAGTTCAGCAAATCCTGTGGCAATCCCCGTAATATCTCCTTGTCGGTTATGGAGCAATTCGATATTGTCATAGGTCCTGACGAGAACATCCTTGATATTATGGAAAGCACCTGCATTTTTCCGCTGGGCCACTTCCATGATATTTTTTTCCGCTTCGCCAAGGAGGGCTTCCACTTCGTCTTCCCTTGAGTAGCCGTCTTTCGCAATGTTGGTCGCTGTACGGATCAAACGGCGAAGAAGGGATTTCTCTTCTACGATCCTTGCATAGTACTCAATATTTGCGGCGGTCGGGACGGCAGCAGCAAGTTCACTTAAATAAGAGATCCCGCCGACATCCTCCAGTTCTTTGGCAGCCCCAAGCTCTTCGGATACTGTGATTAAGTCGATCGCTTTCCCGACATCACTCAGCTTCAGGATGACATTATAGATCTTTTGGTGGGAACTCCGATAGAAATCATCCGGAATCAGGACTTCGGATGCTACAGTCAACGAGGCAGGCTCGAGAAAAATAGCCCCAAGCACGGCCTGTTCTGCTTCGATATTTTGCGGCGGTATTCGATCATTGAACAAATCACTCATATTTATAACCTCCTTCTCTTGAAGGATAATAGTAAAATCCCATTAAAAAATGTGATCAAGAGCCAGGCATATGCAGCCTGGAACACTCTATTCCCTGATCACATTTTCTTCTTTTATTCTATTGTATCAGAAAGTTGTTTTTCTGAAATTGGAAATTTTAGTTTTGGCTGTTTTCGTAAGCATCGTTGTTAAAATCTTAAAGCCGATTTTAACGTGAAAATACCTGTTTTATGCGTTGGTATGGAGTATCCAGGCTCTTTTCGAGCTGAATTTTTTGCATAGATTGCATAAGTTATCCTGTTTTAATTCATAAAGCAACAAACTTTGAGGAAAGAGCCTTAGTTTTCCTCTTTAACATGGACATTCAAAGTGGCCGTCACTTCTGTATGCAGCTTCACAGGAACCTTTGTGTAGCCAAGCGTGCGGATGGCATCGTCCATTTCAATTTTGCGCTTATCAATTTTGATATTACTCGCTTTTTTCAATGCTTCAGCAATCTGTTTGCTTGTGATGGAGCCGAACAGGCGGCCGCCTTCTCCACTTTTAGCGGAAAGCTCAACCGTGACTTTTTCCAGCTTTTCTTTCAGCTTTTTCGCTTCTTCAAGCTCTTCTGCTGCCAATTGTTTTTCTTTATTTTTCTGCGCATCCAGCGCTTTTTGATTTCCTGATGTTGCTTCAACTGCTAAGTTATTTTTAATAAGGAAGTTATGCGCGTAGCCATCTGCTACATTTTTAATTTCGCCTTTTTTTCCTTTTCCTTTAACATCCTGCAAGAATATTACTTTCATGATTTCGTTCTCCCTTCCAAATATTCATTAATAGCTTCCTTCAATCGCTCTTCCGCCTCTTCAATCGAGACGTCTGTCAATTGTGTAGCTGCATTTGTCAAATGTCCTCCGCCTTCAAGCTTTTCCATGATGATTTGAACATTGATATCGCCCAGTGACCTTGCACTGATTCCGACAACACCATCAGCCCGATTGGAGATGACGAATGAAGCGATCACTTCATCCATCGTCAGAAGGGTATCAGCGGCCTGGGCAATCAGAACAGGATCATATACCGCGTCTTCCTTCCCTTTCGCTATGGCGATTCCTTCTTTGAAAAACTTAACGGATTCAATTAGTTTTGAGCGTTTGATATAGGTGTCCACGTCTTCCTTAAGGAATTTTTGGACTAGGACTGTATCTGCTCCTTGGCCTTTCAGATAGGAGGCAGCATCGAATGTCCTCGACCCGGTCCTGAGTGTGAAGCTCTTTGTATCGACGATGATTCCCGCCAACAGGGCAGTAGCTTCGAGCATGTTGATTTTCTCATGCTTCGGCTGGTATTCGAGTAGTTCGGTAACCAGCTCGGCAGTGGATGAAGCGTAAGGCTCCATGTAAACCAAAAGCGGATTCAGAATGAAGTCCTCTCCACGTCGATGGTGATCGATAACCACTTTGTTCTCCACTTTGTTCACAAGCTTTTCCTCGATCACAAGGGCTGGCTTATGAGTGTCCACAATGACAAGGAGTGTATCCTCGGTTGCCATTTCCAAAGCTTCCTCCGGTGTGATGAACCGCGAATATAGATCGGGGTGCTGCTTCATTTCACGCAGCATCCGCTTGACGCCTGTATCAATATCGGAAAAGTCCAGGACGATATACCCTTCCTTCTGATTCATCTTCGCCACTTTCTGGATGCCGATTGCAGCTCCGATAGCATCCATGTCAGGGTGCTTATGCCCCATGACAATGACTTTGTCGCTTTCAAGGATCAATTCCTTCAATGCGAGTGAAATAACCCTGGCACGTACTCTCGTGCGCTTTTCCATAGGGTTCGTCTTGCCGCCGTAGAACTTTACTTTTCCGTTCGGCTGTTTCATTGCGACTTGATCGCCGCCTCGTCCCAGCGCCAAATCGAGGCTCGACTGTGCAAGTGCACCGAGCTCAGGCAGAGAAGACGCGCTCACGCCTACGCCGATACTTAAGGTTAATGGAACGTTTTGTTTAGATGTTAATTCCCTCACATCATCCAGGATGGAAAACTTATCTTTTTCCAGGACTTGAAGGATCTTCTCATTCATGACGCCCACGAAACGATCGGAAGAAACCCTTTTGAGGTAGATTCCATATTCGTTGGCCCACTTGTTCAAAGTCGAAGTCACCATGCTGTTGAGGCTGCTTCGCATTTGATCGTCCATGCCCTGTGTAAGGTCATCATAGTTATCGAGGAAGATTGTCGCAATGACCGTTCTTTCTTCCTCATACATTTTTTCGATTTCGGATTGTTCGGTCACATCGAAGAAATAGAGAAGTCTTTCTTCGGCTTTTAAAATCACCCGGTATTTTCTATCGTTGATCATGATCGTTTCCGTATTCACTTCTTGTTTGATCAACGGAACGATCGCCTCTGCCACATCATATAAAGACCGCCCAACAAGCGAATCTTCATTGAGGCAGGAAGCGAGATAAGGATTGGTCCATTCAATGTAGTAGTCATCATTGAACAGCATGATCCCGATCGGCATTTCCATCAAAGCTTCTTCCCCGACGCGCTTCACCCGATAAGAAAGGGTCGATATGTATTCCTCTATCGCATCATGGGATCTCTGTTCAAAGTACAGCACCAGATAGAATAGAGCCCCGAAAAGGAGGACCGCTATTAAGCTGACCCACCACTTATAAAAGACTAGAATGCCGATCAAGGCCAGAGAAATGGCCATCAATCCATACAGCGGAAAACGAAGCATCCGCTTTTTATAATAAGAAGGCATGATTTCAGCTCCTAAAACTTGAAATTGACGCCGTTTTGCTTATCGCTGGAATCTTTGGCGCATTGCAAATCCCAGATCCAGCATGCCTAAAATCGATACCAGGGAAAGCATTTGGAACGTAATGATCGTCAGGATCACAGCCACTGCATTTGGTACATTTTTATTATGGCAAATGAAGTAAATGAACGACAACCCTTGGAGGTAAAATAGCGTCAGCAGCATAAACGAGACGTTCAGCAAGGCAGAATGGGCAAACCCTGACTCTGTTTTTCCAACCAAAAGGCTTATGACAATAGTAATTAAATAATACCATAATAAGCTTTTCGGTAGTTGCATTTGTCGAAAAGGCTTGAAGACCGGGACATCGACGTGGAACCTTCTGGCCAATGGAAAATTGACGGCCATGAGGAGGACGACCAGTAAAAACGAACCCATCACGAATAAAGACGGCATCAACGTTTTAACCAGACCTGCCATCGCATCAAGCTGCGACGTCACCCGCGGATCCACTGTCTGCCCAAATTTCTCCATCAAGTCAACAGACTGATTGATGGAAGTTTGGACCTGCTTGAGCATATCGTCAATGAACTTCATATTGAATATAACAGCTGCAACTGCATACTGCACAATTAAATTGATTAAGAAAACGAAGCTTGAAACTGCGTATGTAAATAACTTGCTTTTCTTATATCTGATGCACAACCCCATTGCTATCCCTGTTGTCCCGTACATGATCGTCAAAGGCAGATTCATCACCGTACCGACGACAGCAGACAGGATAAGTGCCCCGATAAACAGGACGAATGAAAACTTAGCAGGGTGCTTAGCACTATAATATAGAAATGGGAATATTAAAAATAAGTTGGCGACCAAAGACAGCAGCGGTACATAAATGGTAATCAACAATAAAACCAGATAAACCGCAAGCATCAGCGCCCCTTGCGTTAATTGCCGCGCTTGATTCACAGCTTCACTCCTATTCCGTAAAAAATCCATACCTCTATTCTATCCGCTGGAGGTCCCCGATTCAACTTTCCGCTATGAGTTTACCTTAGGTGACAGGCAATTAGAAAAGCGCAAGCGCCTTGGTCAGCCCGACCCGCATAAGACGAAACTCGAAGGAAATCCTGATTTCCGTAGAGGTACGGCTTATGACCTCGAGGGGCTAGGAGCTGGAACTGGACAGATTTACACTCCGATTTTATCCTTACTTAGCTATAAAAAAAGACAGCGAGTTAAACTCGCTGCCTTATCCGATCATTATTCACCAGATACGTATGGTAGTAATGCCATAGTACGTGAGCGTTTGATAGCAATCGTTAATTTACGTTGGTATTTAGCGCTAGTACCAGTTACACGACGAGGAAGAATCTTCCCGCGTTCAGAGATGAATTTTTTCAATAAATCGACGTCTTTGTAATCGATGTGTGTAATACCGTTAGATGTAAAGAAACACACCTTTTTACGCTTACGTCCGCCTCTGCGTCCACCTGCCATTTGATTTCACTCCTTTTCTTCCAATGGGATACGTTTTAGAATGGTAGATCGTCGTCCGAAATATCGATAGGTTGTCCATCGTTTGCAAACGGATCTTCATCTAAACGAGTATAGCCTTGGTTATTGTTATTGCTGCGTTGATTCTGATTCTGATTTTGGTTTTGATTGAATGGATAGTCTTGATTGCGCTGGTTTCCGCCGCCGCTAGAGCTTGCGTTCCCGCGATCTTGATTATTGGCATTCTTTGGCTCAAGGAATTGTACGCTTTCTGCCATCACTTCCGTGACGTAGACTTTGCGTCCATCCTGTCCTTCATAATTTCGAGTCTGAATCCTGCCATCTACACCTGCGAGGCTTCCTTTCTTTAAGAAATTCGCCACGTTCTCTGCAGGACGGCGCCAGATTACACAGTTAATGAAATCCGCTTCCCGTTCGCCTTGCTGATTCGTAAAAGAACGATTCACGGCTAATGTAAATGTTGCAACGGCTACGCCACTTGGTGTGTAGCGAAGCTCAGGATCTTTTGTTAGCCTTCCGACTAAAATGACACGGTTCATCATCAGAATCAACCCCTTTCTCCCAAAATAGCTGTCTCGGTTATGGAAACAATTTTTTAGAAGTATTTATAAAAATACGTTTAATTATTGTTCGTTCTTAACTACGATATGACGGATAATATCGTCGCTGATCTTAGCAAGACGGTCGAATTCTTGAACCGCTTCTGTACCAGAATTAACGTTTACGATTTGGTAGAAACCATCACGGAAGTCGTTAATCTCGTATGCAAGACGACGCTTACCCCAATCTTTTGACTCGATGATTTCCGCGCCGTTTGAAGTTAGGATGGTAGAGAAACGCTCAACAACTGCCTTCTTTGCTTCTTCATCAACACTTGGGCGGATAATGTACATTATTTCGTACTTTTTCATCAGTATGTCACCTCCTTATGGACTATGCGGCCCTTTTGAAAGGGCAAGGAGCAATATAATTATTACTCACAAGTTGTAATTATATCAGAATCACCCGGGTTATGCAATATAATCTCTAATTCCAATCTAAAGCAAAAGCTGCCCGAGAAAACTCCAGGCAGCTTAGGATAAATTATACGTTGAAACGGAAGTGAATGACATCTCCGTCTTTAACGAGATATTCTTTTCCTTCCAGTCTTACTTTCCCTGCTTCTTTGGCCGCTGTCATGCTTCCGCCTGCCATCAAATCATCATAGGAAACCGTTTCGGCACGGATGAATCCGCGTTCGAAGTCTGTATGGATGACTCCTGCACATTCTGGCGCCTTCATGCCAAGACGGAATGTCCATGCACGAACTTCCTGGACGCCGGCAGTGAAGTAAGTAGCCAATCCAAGAAGGTTGTAAGCGGCACGAATCAACTGATCAAGGCCGGACTCTTCAATGCCAAGCTCTTGAAGGAACATCGCTTTTTCATCTTCGTCCAATTCGGCGATTTCTTCTTCGATTTTTGCACAGACGACAATCACTTCCGCATTATCATTTGCAGCGAATTCGCGTACTTTCTGAACATATTCGTTGTTTGAAGGGTCCGCAATTTCATCTTCTCCAACATTCGCTACATAAAGAACCGGTTTTGTTGTAAGTAGGTGAAGGCCTTTTACTGTTTTCATCTGATCGTCAGAGAATTCAACCGTGCGGGCAGGCTTTTCGTTTTCCAGTGCTTCCTTGATTTTCACAAGCACTTCCTGTTCAGCCAAAGCTTCTTTATCCTTTTGCTTCGCAAGCTTTTCAACACGGCTTAAGCGCTTATCGACAGATTCCAAGTCAGCAAGGATCAATTCCAAGTTGATTGTTTCGATATCGTCAATCGGATCGACCTTACCGGAAACGTGCGTGATATTATCATCTGCAAAGCAGCGGACCACTTGGCAGATTGCGTCTACTTGGCGAATATGGGATAAGAATTTATTTCCCAATCCTTCCCCTTTGCTCGCTCCTTTTACAATTCCGGCAATATCCGTAAATTCAAAAGCAGTCGGAACTACTTTTTTCGGCTGAACCAATTCAGTCAGCTTGACCAGACGATGGTCTGGAACCTCTACAATCCCTACGTTTGGATCGATCGTACAAAATGGATAGTTGGCAGATTCTGCACCTGCTTTTGTTATCGCGTTGAACAACGTGGATTTTCCTACGTTCGGTAAGCCTACAATTCCTGCTGTAAGTGCCATGAAACGTCACTCCTCTTCAAAAATTCATCTATTTATAGTCGATCATTTCTACCAAAGTTATAATGATGCAAAAAACAATAAACCCTTCCCAATTATAGGGATAATGCCCGGAAAAGACAAGCTTTCCAACGTGGATAATCCTTCTTCCCTGAGAACTTCATGAAAAAAGCCTGCAGATTTAGGTTTCATCTGCAGGCGCTTCCGCTTTTCTTTGTCCAGCTGCAGCACCCAGCCCCTCGAGGTCATAAGCCATAACTCTACGGAAATCAGGATTTCCTTCGAGTTCCGTCTTATGCGGGTCGGGGCTTTCGGGGTGCTTCCGCTTTTCTTTATTCTTCGTGCTTCACAAGAATCTTTTTCATTTTTCGTGTGAATTCTTTTCTGGGGAGTAAGACACTATGGTCGCAGCCTTCACATTTAATGCGGATATCCATCCCCATCCGTATGATCTTCCAGCGGTTGACGCCACATGGATGAGGCTTCTTCATCTCTACTACATCATGAATCCCGAACTCTTTGTTTTGTTCCATCGTGTATCCCCCTTATTCACCTTCAGCACTTTGTCTCATATTTGGAAGCTTTGCTTTTTCCTCTTCTTGGCGAGAGTAGAGCACCATTCTCGGGAAAGGGATGTCTACACCGCGTTCATCCAATACAGATTTTATTTCTTTGCGAAGCTGTCTGGCGATATACCAATGTTTCATCGGAAGGGTCTCGGCTACAACTCGTACGGTCACCTGCGAAGCAGCCATATTCTGTACACCTAACAGCTCAGGCGGCTGCACAAGTTCTTCATATTTATGAGGCATCTTTAGCAGAAGATCATTGATGATCTTTTCTACCTCTTCAATATTCTCTTCATAGGATAAATTAATATCGACTACCGCTACACTGTTATTAAGAGAAAAGTTGGTCACTTCCGAAATGTTCCCATTTGGAATAATATGCAATTCACCCGTCCAACTTTTAATTTTCGTCGTCCGGAGCCCGATTTCCTCTACTGTCCCCTCAGTTGCTCCAATTCTTACATAGTCTCCTACTGAAAACTGGTCTTCAAATATGATGAAAAACCCTGTAATGATGTCGCGCACCAGGTTCTGCGCACCAAAACCAATGGCAAGACCGACAATGCCGGCACCTGCCAGAAGCCCTGTAACGTTGATGGTTAGGGCTGACAGCACCATGATGACTGCAATAAAGTATACGACATACACTAAGACATTTTCCAATAATTTCAATAAAGTAGTTTCTCTTCGTTCCGTAAAACGAAGCGGCGATTTTGCACGGACTTTAAAGATATTTCGTATTGCCACTTTACCGATCTTAATGATCAATCCTGCTATTAAGAGGATAGCAATGATTTTTATAGCTATCGCGCCAATCGATATCCATAAGTCCTCATTCGTGATTTTATTATACAACGTATCCAGTGGACCGCTGATTTGCTTCTCCATTTTACTCACCTGCCAAATCTTTTTTAAAAGAATGAGATAGTCTTCCGTATTTCTAATTTATTTTAACAACATTCCATTTTTTTTGGTAGGAATAACTCTAATTGGGGAATAGATAGAATAGTATAATTTTTCGGGCAGTACATGGGCCTATTCTTTCATTTTCATTTCCCCTTAATTTCATATTTTTACCCTATCCCCATCCGTTTATGTATAGAACTTTTTATTTTTCCGTATACTGATATTACTATCTTTAAGGAGTGGAGCCAATGAATCTGAAAAAAGGTCTTTTCGACCGAAAGGGAGATCCGGCAAGAATCGCCCATGATGCGGAGCACGCTTCCGGCCTCATGGCTGAGGAAATTGTATCCCTTCTCCCATCTGTCGGTACACAGCCCATTGTCGTCGCCTGCATCGGGACCGATCGATCCACTGGAGATTCATTAGGTCCGCTCATCGGCACTTTATTAGAAGAAAAAAATCCAGCTAACTTCTTTGTATACGGAACGCTGGAGGATCCCATACATGCCGTCAACCTTGCCGAAAAGCTTGCGATGATTGAAGAAAAGCATCCCAACCCTTTTGTTATCGGGATCGACGCCTGCCTCGGCAGGATGAAAAGTGTGGGCGTCATCCAGGTCGGCAATGGACCGGTGAAGCCCGGTGCCGGCGTCAATAAGGAGCTGCAGGCCGTCGGGAATATGCATATCACCGGCATCGTCAATGTCAGCGGCTTTATGGAGTTTTTTGTCCTGCAAAATACGCGCCTCAACCTTGTGCTGAAAATGGCACGCACCATGTCAGAGGGGCTTTATGAAGCTAGTCTCCACTATCAACGGAAACAAAGCTGGTTCCAGATGAAATTGACTCAGGACGCTGAACTAAAAAGAACCCCTTTTCAATAATTGAACGGGGGTTCTTTCACGTTATCCATTAAATAGGTACATGCCGCTTACGATGAGCGCCACGACAAGAATGCCGGGGAGGAGATTGGCCACCCGGATTTTGGTGATGCCGATCAGGTTCAATCCAATGGCAAAAATCATGATGCCTCCCGCTGATGTCATTTCGTGAATGAATTGATCCATCAGTTCTTGTGGAACAAACCTATCAATCTGAGTGGCAAATAGTGCGATTGCTCCTTCATAGACCAGGACAGGGATGGCGGAAAAAATCACGCCGATGCCAAGCGTTGTCGTCAAGATCAACGAGGTGAATCCATCGATAATCGATTTGGTATATAACACTTCATGGTTTCCGCGAATCCCGCTGTCCAAGGCACCTAATACAGCCATGGCGCCTATGACGAAAATCAAGGTGGCTGTGACAAATCCTTTCGAGATGCTTCCTTTTTCATTCGACCCTATTTTTTGTTCGAGCCATCCCCCGACTGCATTCAGTTTATCCTCAAGCCCCATCCATTCACCGATGACTGCTCCCACTACGAGAGAGATGATGACAATCAAGAAATTTTCACTTTTGAATCCCATCTGGAGTCCGAGTGTCACAACTGCCAGTCCAATCGCATGCATGACAGTGCCTTTCATGCTGTCCGGAATACGATGCATCAGCTTGCCCAGGAGCGTCCCGGCAATGATGGCAGCGCCATTCACTATCGTCCCTAACAAAACCATATTGATTCACCTTCTGTATGTACTGTTTAGGCTCTTTTCGTAAAATGTTGTGAAAATCTGTTGGAAAACAGCCGCTGTGTAAAAGAAATCGCCATTATCGACAGGGGAATCTGCTGATAATGGCGTTTTAATAGAAATTAAGATTGGTTTTTCTCAAGCAGCTCAAGGATTCTTTCGAGATCGTCTTTTGAAAAGAACTCGATTTCGATTCTGCCTTTTTTCTTCGATTGTTTAATTGTTACGGTCGTACCAAAGCGCTCTCTCAACCATGATTCCTGTTCCTTCAGGAAGATATCTTTCTGAGGCTTTGCTGTTTTTGTTTCACGTGAAACATTTTCGTTTATCTCATGGATTAACTTTTCTAATTGGCGGACATTCAATCCTTCGCCCATGATCCGCTCCACAACAGCTTTCATTTTATCTTTCTTCCGAAGACCTAAAAGTGCTCTTCCATGTCCCATGGAAATCTTTCCGTCTGAAATCAGTTCCTGTATCTCTGCAGGAAGGGAAAGCAAACGGATATGATTCGCAATGTGCGGACGGCTCTTTCCAAGCCTTTTCGCCAGTTCCTCTTGAGTGAGCTGAAGCTTGTCCATGAGTGTCTGGTAGGCAGCTGCCTCTTCAATAGGCGTCAAATCCTCACGCTGCAGGTTTTCCAGAATGGCAAGTTCCATCATTTGCTGTTCCGATAGCTCCCTTACCACCACTGGCACCTTCTCCAGTTTAGCTTCTTTTGCCGCACGGTAGCGTCTTTCCCCTACCACTATCTCGTATCCCTTGATGCTTTTCCGTACAATGATCGGCTGCAGGATGCCGTGCTGAAGGATCGAGTCCTTTAGCTCTTCAATCGCCGCAGGATCAAAGATTTTCCGTGGTTGATAAGGATTGGGACGAATTTCTTTCACTTTGACTTCTTGAACTGTCTCCTCTTTTCCTGAATCAACATTTGCAAATAAAGCATTAATGCCTTTTCCGAGTCCTTTAGCCATTCGTAACCACTTCCTTTGCCAGATCTAAATAAACTTCTGCCCCGCGTGATTTAGGATCATAAATAATGATAGGCTCCCCATGGCTCGGTGCTTCACTTAAACGGACATTGCGCGGAATGATGGTTTTATAGACTTTATCCTGGAAGTATTTCTTTACTTCTTCAATGACCTGAATCCCCAAGTTTGTCCGGGCATCAAGCATTGTCAATAGAACGCCTTCAATCGTCAAATCGTGATTGAGATGCTTCTGGACGAGGCGAACCGTATTCAATAGCTGGCTGAGCCCTTCAAGTGCATAGTATTCACACTGAACAGGGATCAGCACTGCGTCAGATGCTGTCAAAGCGTTTATAGTCAACAGCCCCAAAGAAGGAGGGCAGTCGATGATAATGTAGTCATACTGATCTTTTACTGCTTCGAGTGACCGCTTCAATCGGACTTCCCGTGAAATGGTCGGCACTAATTCGATCTCTGCCCCGGCCAATTGAATGGTTGCAGGAATGGCATTGAGATTATCGACAGCCGTCGATTTAATGATCTCTTTGACATCTGCGTCATCTACGAGCACATCATAGATACATTGATGGACATCTCCTTTTTCAATTCCTACACCACTTGTGGCATTTCCTTGAGGGTCAATATCCACTAATAATACTTTCTTTCCTATGTATGCTAAGCAGGCTCCCAAATTTACGGAGGTTGTTGTTTTGCCAACGCCCCCTTTTTGGTTGGCAATGGTAATAATCTTGCCCAACGGTGTCACCTACCTTAATTTCCTAGTAATATTGCAATCATGTATTCTATTTTATCAAAAAATTCTTCCTTCGTTGGTGTTTCCATCAAAAAAATTAAATTTCCTAATTTTTTCATATAAAAAAAGTGAGAAACTTTGCTTCAAAGCTTCTCACCGGCTTATGGATATGATCGGAATCTATGATTTCTATATCTATGTTTTCTAACGCATCGGCAGCTGAGAATGAGATTGTGCCGTTTGAGCGATATTATTTCTTTTTTGGAATCTTGATTGTGAATTGATAATATTCATCAAACTCTTCTTCTGCTGCGTCCAAGTTGATGCCGCTGTCAGATACCATAGAAAGGGACTGCCTGATTGTATTGACGGCAATGCGCATATCTTTGCTGAATGCTTTGCGGGTTGGCTTTGGTTTCCTCTCGGTGTTATCAAGAAGTTTGACGACCCGTTCCTCTGTCTGCTTGACGTTCAAGTTCTTTTCAATGACCTCGTTCATCAATTGGATCTGTTTGGCAGGATCCTTCAATGGAATCAAAGCACGGGCATGGCGCTCTGTCAGCTGCTTGTTCAAAAGGGCTTCCTGGACCTCCTGCGGAAGCTTCAAAAGCCTAAGCTTATTGGCGACAGTCGATTGCCCCTTCCCAAGACGCTGAGCAAGTGCCTCTTGCGTCAAGCTATGTAATTCCAGTAATTTTCCATAGGCGATGGCTTCTTCAATGGGAGAAAGCTCTTCCCGCTGGAGGTTTTCAATCAGCGCGACTGATGCTGTCTCGGTATCGCTCATATTTTTCACAATGACCGGAACGACATCCCATCCCAATGTTTGGACGGCTCTCCATCTTCTTTCACCAGCAATGATTTCAAAGCGTTCGTTATCAAATTCACGCACTACGATCGGCTGGATAATGCCGTGGATATGAATGGTGCGTGCTAATTCTTCAATTTTCTCTGTATCAAAAACAGTTCTCGGCTGAAAACGATTGGGGACGATATTCTGAACGGGGATCTTTTTTACTTCTTCCTGATCACCCTGCACTTCTTCTCTCTCAAACTGCTCTTCCTCTTTTTCTCCAAGACCAAATAAACGAGAGAAAGGATGCTTCATGTCCTACACCACCTTTAAGAAACTCCCTTAAACATATTCTCTATTACTCTTAAAGTTCCTGCACTTCATGTGACAAAATTAAACATTTCTCCACACCTTTTTCACGGGCATTTCTGCCCATTACAAAGGTGTTTTGTTTGGTGTTCCGGGTTTTCGAGGATATTTTTTGGGAGTGATTTTTGTTTTGCGAATGACTGCAATATTTCTTTCGCTTTCTTCGACTGGAAGCTTGAATGAATAGACTTTTTCAAGTTTTCCGCCAAGCGTGGCAATGGCTTTTTTGGAATCTGTCAATTCATCTTCCGCACTGGCAGCCTTCATGGCAATGAACAGCCCATTCTGTTTGACAAGAGGCAGGCATAATTCGCTTAAAACGGACATTCTCGCCACGGCCCTTGCCGTTACCAGATCATACTTTTCGCGGTGCTCCGCTTTTTGTCCGAAAGTCTCCGCCCGGTCATGAAAGAAGGATGTGCCTTCAAGCCCAAGTTCGCTGGCCAGCGTCTCGAGGAATGTAATCCTCTTATTGAGAGAGTCCACGATGGAAACCTTTAAATTCGGGAAGCAGATCTTCAACGGGATGCTCGGAAAACCCGCTCCTGCCCCAACATCACAGATCGAGAAATTCTCTTTGAATTCTTCGATGTAAAAAGCAGCTGAAACAGAGTCGAAAAAATGTTTTAAATAGACTTCTTCACGATCCGTGATGGCCGTCAAATTCATTTTTTCATTCCATTCCACCAGTAGTTCATAGTAGCGCTGAAATTGGTTTAATTGCTTGGAAGAAAGGGAGATCCCCTTTTCTTCCAGCATCTTTGTAAATTGCTCGATATTCATCGGTCAATCCTTCCTGACTTAGTTTCCGGAAACCTTCGCGATCTTTCCTTGCTCGATATAGACGAGAAGGATTGATACGTCCGCAGGGTTCACCCCGGAGATCCGAGATGCCTGTGCGATGGATAAAGGCCGGACTTCTTTTAATTTTTGGCGTGCTTCTGATGCAAGTCCATTGATGGAATCGTAGTCAATATGATCAGGTATTTTCTTATTCTCCATTTTCTTCAGCTTATCGACCTGCTGAAGGGATTTTTCAATATATCCTTCATATTTAACCTGGATTTCCACTTGCTCCTCAATGTCGGAGGAGAGCTCCACTTCAGAAGGAACAAGCTGTTTGATATGGCCGTAATTCATCTCAGGGCGTTTCAAAAGGTCGGATGCACGGATGCCGTCCTTCAATTCGCTTCCCCCTGCCTCTTTGATGAGAGCCTGCGTTTCTTCATTCGGCTTGATGATGATGGATTCAAGACGTTTCTTCTCATCCTCGATCATGCCTTTTTTCGTTTGGAAGCTTTCGTAGCGGCCGTCAGTGATCAATCCGATTTTATGGCCGACTTCTGTCAGTCTCAAATCGGCATTGTCATGTCTCAATAGCAGACGGTATTCCGCTCGGGATGTCAAAAGGCGGTATGGCTCGCTTGTCCCTTTTGTCACAAGGTCATCGATCAATACGCCGATGTAGGCATCAGAGCGGCTCAGGATGACTTCCTCTTTGCCAAGTGCACGGCAAGCGGCATTGATCCCTGCCATTAGCCCCTGGCCAGCAGCTTCTTCATACCCGGAAGTCCCGTTGATCTGGCCTGCTGTATAGAGGTTTTTAATTTTCTTTGTTTCAAGCGTCGGCCAAAGCTGCGTTGGAACGATGGCATCATACTCAATCGCGTAGCCTGCACGCATCATTTGGACATTTTCAAGCCCCGGGATGGTCGCAAGGATTTTACGCTGCACTTCTTCAGGCAAGCTTGTTGATAATCCCTGTACATAAACTTCCTTCGTGTTCCTTCCTTCCGGCTCAAGGAAAATCTGGTGGCGCGGTTTGTCATGGAACCTTACGACTTTGTCCTCGATCGATGGGCAGTAGCGCGGCCCTGTCCCTTTGATCATCCCTGAATACATCGGGGAGCGGTGAAGGTTGTCATCGATAAGGGAGTGCGTCTGGTCGTTTGTATAAGTAAGCCAGCACGGAAGCTGGTCAGTGATATATTTCGTCGTTTCATAGCTGAATGCCCTCGGTACATCGTCTCCGGGCTGGATTTCAGTCTTGCTGTAGTCGATGGTCTTGCTGTTGACCCTCGGCGGCGTACCCGTTTTAAAGCGCACCATATCAAATCCAAGCCTTTGAAGATGCTCTGAAAGCTTGATGGATGGCTGCTGGTTGTTCGGGCCGCTGGAATATTTCAAATCTCCTAAGATGATTTCCCCTCTTAAGAAGGTTCCAGTAGTGATGACAACAGTTTTGGCTGTGTAGACAGCACCAGTCTGTGTCACGACGCCTTTCACTTCATCTTCTTCAACGATCAGCTCTTCTACCATTCCTTGAAGAAGGGTCATATTCGGTTCATTTTCAATTGTCTTTTTCATCTCATGCTGATAGGCAAATTTATCCGCCTGTGCCCTCAATGCCCGCACGGCCGGTCCTTTCCCTGTATTCAGCATACGCATTTGGATATGGGTTTTGTCGATGTTGCGCCCCATTTCGCCGCCCAATGCATCGATTTCCCTGACCACAATGCCTTTTGCCGGGCCTCCGACAGAAGGATTGCACGGCATGAAGGCCACCATGTCTAAATTAATGGTCACCATCAACGTCTTCGCACCCATGCGTGCAGAAGCCAATCCTGCTTCTACTCCGGCATGCCCGGCTCCGATGACAATGACATCATATTGTCCTGCCTCATATTGCATTTTAAATAGTTCCTCCTTAGTAAAGCTTATTTCCCTAGGCAGAATTGAGAAAATAATTGATCGATCAAGCTTTCATGCACTGTATCGCCGGTGATTTCACCAAGCAGCTCCCATGTGCGCGTCAAATCGATTTGAACAATATCAATCGGAGTTCCCATTTCGACTCCATTAATCGCTTCCTCGATTGCGTTCAATGCCTGGTTCAAGAGGGCGACGTGCCTGCTATTGGACACATATGTCATATCGCCGGATTCAATGGAGCCTGCAAAGAAGAGCGTTGAAATGGCTTCTTCGAGTTCATCGACTCCCTGCTCCTGCAGCAATGAGGTTGAAACGATTTTATGATCTTTGGCCAAGGCTTTCACCTTGTCCATATTAATTTTCTCCGGAAGGTCCGTCTTATTGATGATGACAATGACGTCCATTCCTTCAACTGCTTTGAATAAGTTTTCATCTTCTATGGTCAATTCATCAGAATAGTTCAGTACCAATAGGATCAAATCCGCCTCTTTCAAGACTTTCCTTGATCGTTCGACCCCTATTCTTTCAACGATATCTTCTGTTTCACGAATTCCTGCTGTATCCACGAGCCTTAAAGGAACGCCTCTGACATTCACATACTCTTCGATCACATCGCGGGTTGTACCGGGGATATCCGTCACAATCGCTTTATTTTCGTGGACCAGACTATTTAATAGAGAAGATTTCCCTACATTCGGACGGCCGATGATGACAGTCGAAAGCCCCTCTCGCAAAATCTTCCCCTGCTCGGAAGTCCGGATGAGCTTCACGATCTCTTCGCGGACAAACTGCGCTTTCTCAATCAGCATTTTGTGGGTCATTTCTTCGACATCATCGTATTCCGGATAGTCGATATTCACTTCCACATGGGCAAGCGTTTCAAGAATTTCCTGCCGAAGCTTTTGAATGAGCTTTGATAGACGGCCTTCCATCTGGCCCATCGCCACATTCATGGCACGGTCCGTTTTCGCACGGATCAAATCCATTACGGCCTCCGCCTGCGATAAATCGATTCGTCCATTCAAAAATGCTCTTTTAGTAAATTCTCCCGGCTCCGCAAGCCGTGCCCCCTGATTCAGGATAAGCTGCAGGACGCGGTTCACACTGACCAAACCGCCATGGCAGTTGATTTCAACTACATCTTCCCGGGTAAAAGTCCTTGGCCCCCTCATCAGCGAAACCATGACTTCTTCCACGACTACATCCGTTTTCGGGTCTACGATATGCCCATAATGAATGGTATGGGACGCCTGCGTGGAAAGTTTTTTATTTCCCGGCCCTTTAAAAATCTTATCGGCGATCAAAAAGGCTTCGTCTCCGCTCAGCCGCACAATGGCAATGGCGCCCTCCCCCATCGGAGTGGAAATGGCTGCAATTGTATCAAATTCCATGTCTTCACCTCGTTTCTTTCCATTCTCGTTCTATATAAAAGATGTCTCTTCCATTTTGTCCCCTAAATTAATAGAATATCACAGACATCCGCCATAAAAAAGAACGGAAACTTTCCTGTCCTCAGAAAGTTATCCACACGCTCTATTTCCCACGTTCAATTTATAGGTTTATTTTAACTTATCCACATGTGAATAACAATTCTTCTTTCAACGATAGGCAAAAGTGACCACTGCTATTTTCCCGCAAAAAAATACCACAGCCTGATCGACTATGGTATGAGAGAATTTTATGATTTCAAATAAGATCAATATTTCGGTTTTTTTCCTGCCGGCTGCGAAACGGGATTGATGACCAGATACCGGTTTGGCTCCGCGCCTTCAGAATGTGTTTTCACTTGTCTATTGCTCACAAGTGCTGCATGGATCACTTTCCGCTCAAATGACGGCATTGGCTCGAGTTTGACCGGACGTTTTGTCCGAACGGCCTTTGAAGCCATTTTTCCGGCGAGGTCCATCAAGGTTTCTTTCCTCTTTTCGCGGTAGTCCTCTGCATTCAAAATGACGTTCATGAACTGATCACCCTGTCTATTGACGAAAAGCTGCGTCAAATATTGCAGGGAATTCAGTGTCTGACCTCTTTTTCCAATCAAAAGCGCCATTTTTTCACCGGAAAAATAAATATCCAGTACTTTTCCTTCCCGCTTCACATCAATTTGGGCATCGACGCCCATGTTCCTCGTTACATCCATAAGGAATTTTTTTACCTCGCTGATCGGATCATACTTCAGCTTTGCTTTAACGATGGCAGGACGGCTCCCGAATAATCCGAGGAATCCCTTCTTCCCTTCATCAATCACTTGAAGTTCCATACGGTCTCTAGTTGTTTTTAGCTGAGCAAGAGCTGATTCCACTGCTTCTTCAATCGTTTGTCCAGTCGCAGTTACCTCTTTCACCTTTTCGCTCCCCCTGAATGGCCAGAAACAAGTGTACCCCCGCTTAATCCTGGTCCATTGATAATATATGTTTGAATAATCATGAAAATATTTCCTACAACCCAATATAAAGATAGCGCAGCAGGGAAATTAATGGCAAATATAATGATCATGACGGGCATGATCCAAACCATCATGGCCATCTGCGGATTCTGAGAGGCCATTCCGCCTGTCATCATCCTCTGCTGGATAAAGGTCGTGACGCCAGCAATTAATGGTAGGACATACAACGGGTCAGGCGCCCCAAGGTCGAACCATAAAAAACTATGCCCCGCAATGTCTTTTGTCCGGCTGATTGCATGGTAAAAACCTATTAATATCGGCATCTGAATAATGAGTGGGAGGCATCCTGCCAGCGGATTGACTCCGCTTTTTTGGAAAAGCTCCATCGTTTCCCTCTGCAGCATCTGCTGGCTCTTGCCATCTCTTGAAGGGTATTTTTGCTTCAACTCATCCAGTTCCCCCTGGATGGATTGCATCGCTTTTGTATTTTGAGTCTGTTTGACCATAAAAGGCATGATGACCAGTCTGATCAGCAGGGTGACAAGGATAATGGAAACACCAAAATTCCCTGTCAGATCTGCTATTTTTAAAATCAGCCATGACAAAGGATAGACGATGTATTCATTCCAGAAGCCCTGGCTGCTCGAATCGATCGGGTCATTCATCTGAGAACATCCAGCGACTGCCAACGAAAGTGCACAAATGGCAATCAAAAGAAATATTCTTTTTTTCAACCGCTTTTTCCTCCCTGCATTCGTTTGTTTTTAACACTATTTCCAATTTTGGGCTTCCCCAATACATTGGCACGGCTAAAAACGTGAAGCAGGCTTTTTTTCACCTCATGAAAATCCATTTCGGCCGCCGGTTTCCTGGCGATGATAATATAATCGTTCCCTTTTTGAATTTCATCCTTTACTTCAAGGAAAAATTGGCGAACATAGCGTTTGATCTCATTGCGCTTCACGGCATTTCCGATCTTCTTGCTGACAGACAGGCCGATCCGAAAATGCTCCTGCTCTTCTTTTTTCAATACATATACAACAAATTGGCGGTTAGCCGTCGATTTGCCTCTCTTGAAAACCTTCTGAAATTCATCATTCTTCTTGATTCGATACTCTTTTTTCATATGAACACCATCCTAAAAATAAAAACATGCTCTAGAAAAGCGCAAGCGCCTTGGTCAGCCCCGACATGCATAAGACGGAACTCGAAGGAAATCCTGATTTCCGTAGAGGTGCGGCTTATGACTCGAGGGGCTAGGCGCTGGAGCTGGACAAATAGAAAAGCTGCTGCAGCTGCATTTTTTATGCCTCCTATAGAAGATGGACTCTTTTGAAGAGTTTTATCCTCTTGGTAAAAAACCGCTATGAGGCGAAAAAAAAGACCACTGAAAGGTATCAGTGGTTTAAGCAGACAATACTTTTCTTCCTCTACGGCGGCGAGCTGCAAGAACTCTACGTCCGTTTTTAGTGCTCATACGTGCACGGAAACCATGTACTTTGCTTCTTTTACGCTTATTTGGTTGGAACGTTCTTTTCATTTATGACACCTCCCTGATGGGTTAGAAAAAATTTCAGTAATAGACAGTCTTTTTGATTATATAGATGAGCATGTCAGATTGTCAACTCCCTTTCCAAATTTCCAGATGAAACCTTATTACATTATGAGGATCTTTTTTTGGATGCGGGCATTCTATTTATAGAGATTTTTGTTCGCATGGTGGGATTTGATTCGCTCTTTTTGCTGTGATCAGGGGGGCTTCGGTGGATTTGCTCCGAACTTTTCGAGGTTACCGGCGCACTGTGCTGGATTTGCTCCGAACTTTTCGGGGTGCCCCCGCAACTTTGGTGTCTGACCGCTCAACTTTTGGGATTTACCCCGCAACTTTTGGCGACAACCGCTCAACTTTTGACCTGAACCACTCAACTTTCATATTTCGGGGGGTTTCTTGGCCGTTAGAGGTGTAAGATATGTAATTTTAAAAATCGCGCTCCAGCCTCTACGCCTTTGAACAGTCGCTTCCACTTTTCTTGATCCAGTTCCGCCTCCTAAAGGCTAGGAGACTTCGCTCAGCACACTTACGATAAGTCATCATCGATTCCTTTATCTCGTGGTGCTGCGCTCCAGCCTCTACGCCTTTAAACAGTAGGCTCCACTTTTCACCTTGTGGATAATTTTTCGACAGGTTTTTCGCTATCCACAACACATATCGACATGTTTTACACATATGAATAGGCTGTGGAAAAGTTTTTTTCACAGTTGAGGAAGCTTGTGGATAATGACGAAAAAACATTGCACCCTCTAGAAGAATTTGATATGATGATTGTGTTTTCACTCTGAATATAAAGTTCTGGATAACTCATTTATCCACAAATTGTGGATATCTTGTGGACAGTTTATCAACGCCGTTTGGAAAAGCTTGTCCACAAGTGGTGGACTATGTCGAAAATCTATTAGTTTCCTTATTATATAGTTTTCCACATTAATAGTTTTGCATTTTTATACGAATCGGCATTTTTAGCATTGTACAAACCTTGTACAATTTATTTTTATGTAAAGGAGGGTTTGAAGTTGGAGAACATTGCGGATCTTTGGAACAAAGCCCTGGCAGACATCGAAAAAAAGATTAGTAAACCCAGTTTTGATACGTGGCTGAAATCGACAAAGGCCCATTCATTGCAAGGGGACTCTTTAGTGATCACAGCTCCGAATGAGTTTGCTAGAGATTGGCTTGAGGGGCGCTATTCGCAATTGATATCCGGTGTTTTATATGACATCACCGGGGAAGAATTGGAGATAAAATTCATCATTCCGCAAAATCAGGATGAAGAAGAATTCGAGATCCCGCTTCCACCGAAAAAGGTGAAGAAAGATGAGGATCAAACGGAACTTCCCTTAAATATGCTCAATCCGAAATATACGTTCGACACGTTCGTCATTGGATCCGGGAACCGTTTTGCGCATGCAGCATCGCTTGCTGTTGCAGAAGCGCCGGCTAAAGCATATAACCCGCTGTTCATCTATGGGGGAGTAGGACTGGGCAAGACCCACTTGATGCACGCCATCGGACATTATGTCGTGGAGCACAATCCAGCGGCCAAAGTGGTTTATTTGTCATCTGAAAAATTCACGAATGAATTCATCAATTCAATCCGCGATAATAAAGCCGTAGATTTTAGGAATAAATACCGCAACGTTGATGTACTTCTTATAGACGATATTCAATTCTTGGCTGGAAAAGAACAGACCCAGGAAGAATTTTTCCATACATTCAATACGCTCCATGAAGAAAGCAAGCAAATCGTCATTTCCAGTGACCGGCCTCCAAAAGAGATTCCGACACTTGAAGACAGGCTGCGCTCCCGCTTTGAATGGGGATTGATAACAGACATCACTCCGCCTGATCTGGAGACGAGGATCGCCATCCTCCGTAAAAAGGCAAAAGCAGAGGGACTAGATATTCCTAATGAAGTCATGCTGTATATTGCGAATCAAATCGATACCAATATTCGAGAACTTGAAGGTGCACTTATTCGTGTTGTTGCTTATTCATCCTTAATTAATAAAGATATCAATGCAGATTTGGCAGCAGAGGCCTTAAAGGATATCATCCCAAGCTCAAAGCCTAGAGTCATAACGATTCTTGACATTCAGCGGATCGTCGGCGAACAGTACAGCGTGAAGCTGGAAGATTTTAAAGCAAAAAAGAGGACAAAATCCGTAGCATTCCCAAGGCAGATTGCGATGTATCTATCGCGTGAATTGACTGATTTTTCGCTGCCTAAAATCGGTGAGGAATTTGGGGGACGCGACCATACGACCGTCATCCATGCCCATGAAAAGATATCAAAGATGATTCAGTCTGATTCTCAAATGGAAAGAAGAATTAAAGAATTACATGATATGCTTAGGAATTAATTCATCCTTCGATGGGAAACTGTGAATAAGTCCGACTCATTTACACACAGTCTGTCCACATGTGGATAGGCTGTATTTACTTTCGTTGAGATGAGTTATCCACATATCTACAGGCCCTACTATTACTTCTACTATATTTTTAAAATAAATTAATAATATATGTCCCTAGTCAGGAGACTATGCTTTCGGGAGGAAAATAAAATGAAATTTATCATTCAGCGCGATCGATTAGTCCAAAGCGTTCAGGATGTAATGAAAGCCGTCACTTCAAGAACGACCATCCCAATTTTAACGGGGATTAAAATCATTGCTGCAGAAGAGGGAGTAACGCTGACAGGAAGCGACTCTGATATTTCAATCGAATCGTTCATTCCAAAAGAGGAAGAAGGCGATGAAATCGTTGAAGTGAAACAAACTGGCGGAATCGTTCTCCAAGCTAAGTTTTTCAGCGAAATCGTTAAAAAATTGCCGAAGGATACAGTAGAAATCGAGGTAGGAAGCAATCTTCAGACCACGATTCGTTCAGGAAAAGCCGAATTCAATTTGAATGGGCTGGACCCGGATGAATATCCACATCTTCCGGAACTCTCTGAAGAACAGGTTTTCAAAATTCCTGCTGACCTATTGAAAAATCTTGTAAGGCAGACTGTATTCGCAGTGTCCACCTCAGAAACACGCCCGATCTTGACAGGTGTAAACTGGAAGGTTGAAACTGGACAATTGATCTGTACTGCAACAGACAGCCACAGGCTCGCGATGAGAAAAGCAGCAATCGAAACGGAAAATGATGCGCATTACAATGTGGTCATCCCAGGGAAGAGCTTGAATGAACTAAGCAAAATTCTTGATGAAACAAATGAACCGGTTGAGATTGTCATTACGGAGAATCAAGTATTGTTCAAAGCAAAGCACCTATTATTCTTCTCAAGACTGCTTGAGGGTAATTATCCGGATACATCCCGCTTGATTCCTTCAGAAAGCAAAACAGAACTGGTTTTGACAGCCAAAGAATTCTTGCAGGCAATCGACCGTGCTTCTTTATTAGCGAGAGAAGGAAGAAACAACGTCGTGAAATTAAGCACGCTTGAAGAAGGAATCATTGAGGTTTCCTCCAATTCTCCTGAGATCGGGAAGGTTATCGAACAAGTACAATCCCAATCCATCGAGGGGGAAGAATTGAAGATTTCTTTCAGTGCGAAATATATGATGGATGCTTTAAAAGCACTTGAAGGCACAGAGATCAGGGTCGATTTTACAGGAGCGATGAGACCGTTCATCATCCGCCCTGTACAAGACGATTCCATCCTGCAATTGATTCTTCCAGTCCGTACTTATTGATCACAGCTTGCACAAAGCTCGACTTTTATGGTCGGGCTTTTTCTTTTTCGGAGGCCCCTTTGTATTAGGGCCCAACATCTAGTAAAATAAATGTTTAGAGACTATGAAGAAAAGAGTGAGATCGTGGAGAATCAAATCAAGATTGATACGGAGTATATTACACTTGGACAATTCCTGAAGCTTGCCGATGTCATTCAGTCTGGCGGAATGGCAAAATGGTTTTTGAGTGAATACGAAGTTTATGTCAATGGTGAACAGGATCAGCGGAGGGGAAGAAAACTTCGTGCCGGGGATCAGATTGAAATTCCGGACGTTGGAACTTTTGTTGTGACTGAGTAAATCTAAAGGATGTAACCCTATGTATATTAAAGATTTACAGCTTAAAAATTATCGAAACTATGAATCCCTGGAGGCAGCATTCGAGAACAAAGTGAACGTGATCCTCGGCGAAAATGCCCAAGGAAAGACGAATGTGATGGAAGCCATCTATGTTTTAGCCATGGCGAAATCCCACCGGACATCAAATGATAAAGATTTAATCCGCTGGGATGAGGAATATGCTAAAATAAAAGGGAGGATTCAAAAAAAGAATACTTCCCTGCCCTTGGAGCTCGTTATTTCCAAAAAAGGGAAAAAAGCAAAAAGCAATCATATAGAACAGCAGAAGCTGA
The DNA here is from genome assembly GCF_003350505.1 of Falsibacillus pallidus. Classification (NCBI taxonomy): domain Bacteria; kingdom Bacillati; phylum Bacillota; class Bacilli; order Caryophanales; family Bacillaceae; genus Falsibacillus; species Falsibacillus pallidus. The sequence goes on along the minus strand of NZ_QQAY01000011.1, from coordinate 7,364 downwards.
GCCAATATGTCGGAAACATGAACGTCGTTATGTTTGCACCTGAAGATCTTCATTTAGTAAAAGGAAGCCCACAGGTGAGACGGCGTTTTATTGACATGGAAATTGGCCAGGTTTCACCTGTTTATTTACATGATATGAGCCAGTATCAAAAGATTCTCCAGCAGAGGAACCATTATCTGAAAGCAATGCAGATGCAAAAGCAAAAAGATGAAACGATGCTGGATGTTTTGACTGATCAATTCATTCAAGTCGCGGCCAAAATCACAGCGAAGCGGTTCGAATTCATCCATTTGCTCGAAGAATGGGCGAAGCCGATCCATTCAGGCATATCAAGGAATCTCGAAACATTGAAAATTCATTATAAACCGTCCCTTGATGTATCAGAAGACCAGGATTGGTCGACAATGGTAAAGATATTTGAAGAGAAATTCGCGTCTGTTCGAAAGCGCGAAATCGACAGGGGTGTGACACTCGTCGGTCCCCATAGGGATGACCTTCAATTCTTTGTCAATGACCGCGATGTCCAGACATTTGGTTCACAAGGCCAGCAAAGGACGACTGCCCTGTCACTCAAACTGGCGGAAATCGAACTGATACACGAAGAAATCGGCGAATACCCGATTCTCCTCCTGGATGATGTCCTTTCCGAATTGGATGATTATCGGCAGAGCCATCTATTGAATACCATCCAAGGCAAAGTCCAGACGTTCGTCACCACGACAAGCGTCGACGGAATCGATCATCAAACCTTGAGGGAAGCGGCTGCATTCTCTGTTACATCGGGTAAAATGGAACAGGTCAAATGAGGTGAATGGAATGTATGTACATGTAGGGGAAGATGTGATGGTCAGGACGGATGAGATCATCGCAATACTTGATAAGAATTCTGTCCAAGCTTCCGAGGATATAAAACAATTTCTTCAGCAAAAAGAAAAAATGGTCCAAAACCTCGCGAAGAACGCCTTTAAATCTCTTGTGATTACGAATAAAGAAATCTATCTTTCGCCCCTTGCCTCTACGACATTGAAGAAAAGGTCGACGAAAGGGAACCGGCAGTTCAATCCATAAAGGGACTCCAATAAAGAAATAGGCCAGACCGGCAGAAACGGTAAACCGGAATTCTGGATTTATATAGATGCAAAGAAGCTTTGAGAAAGTGCAGGTGGAAATTAGTGGCCATGGATCAAAAAGAAATCCAAGAACAATCCTATGATGAAAATCAGATACAGGTGCTCGAGGGTCTTGAAGCTGTCCGCAAACGACCAGGTATGTATATCGGTTCAACAAGCGGAAGAGGGCTCCACCACTTGGTATGGGAAATTGTCGATAATAGTATAGATGAAGCACTGGCAGGCTACTGTGATGAGATAACTGTTACCATCGAGAAAGATAATTCCATTACGGTCAAGGATAATGGACGCGGGATTCCAGTTGGGATCCATGAAAAAATGGGAAGGCCTGCAGTCGAAGTCATCATGACTGTCCTGCATGCCGGCGGTAAATTCGGCGGCGGAGGCTACAAAGTTTCCGGAGGGCTCCATGGTGTAGGGGCATCTGTTGTTAACGCCTTGTCTACTGAACTGGAAGTCTACGTTCACCGCGACGGCAAGATCCATTATCAAAAATTTGAGCGCGGCGTTCCATCGTTCGATTTGAAAATCATCGGAGATACGGATACAACCGGAACGATCACCCATTTCAAACCAGATCCTGAGATCTTCACGGAAACGACCGTCTATGAATTTGATACATTGGCGAACCGCATCAGGGAACTTGCTTTCCTGAACAGAGGCATCATGATTGCCATTGAAGATAAGCGCGGTGAAGAGCCAAAACGCAATGAATATCATTACGAAGGCGGAATCAAGTCCTATGTAGAGCATTTGAACAGGACGAAGGATGTCATCCATGAAGAGCCTATCTACATGGAAGGTGAAAAAGAAGGCATCTCGATTGAAATCTCCCTTCAATATAACGATGGATTCACAAGCAGTATTTATTCTTTCGCCAACAATATCCATACGTATGAGGGCGGAACGCATGAATCAGGCTTCAAAACAGCATTGACGCGCGTCATCAACGATTACGCCCGTAAAAATAATATTTTCAAAGACGCAGATTCCAATCTTTCAGGGGAAGACGTACGGGAAGGAATCACAGCGATTGTCTCAATAAAGCATCCAGATCCGCAGTTCGAAGGCCAGACGAAGACGAAACTTGGCAATTCTGAGGTCAGAACCATTACGGATGCTGTCTTCTCTGAACAGTTCGAGAAATTCATGCTGGAAAACCCAAGTGTCGGACGCAAAGTCGTCGAAAAAGGATTGATGGCTGCGCGCGCCCGTCTTGCAGCGAAAAAAGCACGCGAATTGACGAGACGGAAAAGTGCACTTGAGATTTCAAGCCTTCCTGGGAAATTGGCGGATTGTTCGTCGAAGGATCCATCCATCAGCGAATTGTATGTCGTTGAGGGTGACTCTGCAGGCGGTTCCGCTAAGCAGGGAAGAAGCCGCCACTTCCAGGCAATCCTGCCTCTAAGGGGAAAAATCATCAACGTTGAAAAAGCGCGTCTAGACAAGATCCTTTCCAACAACGAAGTCCGTGCCATCATCACGGCGCTTGGAACGGGGATCAGCGAAGATTTCGACATCAGTAAAGCAAGGTATCATAAAATTGTCATCATGACCGATGCCGACGTCGACGGTGCCCACATCCGTACATTGCTTTTGACATTCTTCTACCGCTACATGCGCCAGATCATCGAAGCAGGCTATATTTACATCGCCCAGCCGCCATTGTATAAAATCCAGCAGGGCAAAAAGATTGAATATGCCTACAACGATCGCCAGCTGGAAGCGATTCTTGCAGAGCTGCCTGCCCAGCCAAAACCAGGCATCCAGCGCTACAAAGGTCTGGGGGAAATGAATCCTGAACAATTATGGGAGACCACAATGGATCCGGAATCACGCACCCTGCTGCAAGTAAGCCTTGAAGATGCAATCGAAGCAGATGAAACGTTCGAAATCCTCATGGGGGATAAAGTAGAGCCCCGCAGGAATTTCATCGAAGAAAATGCACTTTATGTAAAGAACTTGGATATTTAATCCGAACGGCAGGATAGATAAAAGGTCTATCCTGCGTTTACATATCACTGAATCCCATCATCTTTCAGAGAGAAAGAGGGATATGCTTATTTTCTTAAGCAAAGGAGGTCACTATTATGGCAGAAACACCTAATTCCAGAGTAAACGAGATTAATATAAGCCAGGAAATGCGTTCTTCCTTCCTGGACTACGCAATGAGCGTTATCGTATCCCGCGCCCTTCCGGATGTCCGCGATGGATTGAAGCCGGTCCACCGACGCATTCTATACGCCATGAACGATTTGGGCATGACTTCAGACAAGCCATATAAGAAATCTGCCCGCATCGTCGGTGAAGTAATCGGGAAGTATCACCCGCACGGGGATTCCGCCGTTTATGACACCATGGTCAGGATGGCACAGGACTTCAACTACCGCTACATGCTGGTCGACGGCCACGGAAACTTCGGATCTGTCGATGGAGATGCAGCAGCTGCCATGCGTTATACAGAAGCGCGCATGTCCAAGATTTCAATGGAGCTCATCCGCGATATCAACAAAGATACGATCGATTATAAAGACAACTATGATGGATCAGAGCGGGAGCCGGTTGTTCTTCCTTCCAGATTCCCTAACCTTCTGGTGAATGGTTCTTCTGGGATTGCTGTAGGGATGGCGACCAATATCCCTCCGCATCAGCTTGGAGAGGTTATTGACGGTGTCCTTGCAGTCAGTAAAGATCCTGAAATCACTATACAGGAACTGATGGATATCATTCCTGGCCCGGATTTCCCGACAGCGGGATTGATCATGGGACGCAGCGGCATTCGACGCGCCTATGAATCCGGTAAAGGGTCCATTACATTGAGGGCCAAAGTAGAAATCGAACAAAAGGCAAACGGCAAGGAAACCATCCTGGTTCACGAATTGCCGTACCAGGTAAACAAAGCGAAGCTGATCGAGAAAATTGCTGAGCTTGTCCGCGATAAAAAAATCGACGGCATCACAGACCTTCGCGATGAATCAGACCGAAACGGAATGCGCGTCGTCATTGAAGTCAGAAGAGATGCGAATGCAAATGTCATCTTGAACAACCTTTATAAGCAGACTGCCCTGCAGACGAGCTTCGGCATCAACCTTCTGGCATTGGTCGATGGACAGCCAAAAGTATTGAATTTAAAGCAGTGCCTAGTCCACTATCTCGATCACCAAAAGGTCATCATCCGCAGAAGAACTGAATTCGAATTGAAAAAAGCAGAGGCGCGTGCCCACATCTTAGAAGGGCTTCGAATTGCACTGGATCATATCGACCAGATCATTGCCTTGATCAGGGGATCCCAAACGACGGAAATTGCCCGTCAAGGATTGATGGAGCAATTCTCCTTATCAGAGAAGCAGGCACAAGCCATCCTCGATATGCGCCTTCAGCGTTTAACAGGTTTGGAGCGCGAAAAAATCGAAGAGGAATACAACAGTCTTGTGCAGTTGATTGCTGAATTGAGAGCGATTCTGGCGGACGAGGAAAAAGTCCTTGAAATCATCCGTGAGGAGCTTGAAGAAATCAAAGATCGTTTCAACGATATTCGCCGTACAGAAATTACAGCGAGCGGCCTGGATCAAATCGAAGACGAAGATCTGATTCCAAGGGAAAACATCGTTGTTACCCTTACACATAACGGCTATATCAAGCGATTGCCTCTATCTACTTACCGCAGCCAAAAACGCGGAGGAAGAGGAATCCAGGGGATGGGCACAAATGAAAATGACTTCGTTGAACATTTGTTGACGACATCCACCCATGATACGATCCTATTCTTTTCCAACAAAGGGAAGGTCTATAAAGCAAAAGGATACGAAATCCCTGAATACAGCCGTACGGCAAAAGGGATTCCGATCATCAACATGCTTGGAATCGGCCAGGATGAAGTGATCAATACGATTATCCGTGTAGAAGAATTCAACGAAGATTGGTTCTTATTCTTCACGACTAAGCAGGGTATCTCTAAGCGTACCCCTGTCAGCGACTTTGCCAACATCCGGACAAACGGACTGATCGCCATCAACATCCGCGACGAGGATGAATTGATCTCTGTTAAATTGACGGATGGAAGCAAGGATATGATCATCGGTACGAAAAACGGGCTGCTGATCCGATTCCCTGAAACCAATGTCCGCTCAATGGGACGTACGGCTACCGGGGTAAAAGGAATCAACCTTGCTGCTGATGATGAAGTAGTCGGAATGGAAATCCTTGAGGATAACAGCGAAGTCCTGATTGTAACCAAAAACGGTTATGGAAAACGGACCCCTGCAGGGGAATACCGAATCCAGACCCGCGGAGGAAAAGGATTGAAGACATGCAACATCACTGAAAAGAATGGCCCAGTTGTTGCTGTTAAAACTGTATCTGGAGAAGAAGACTTGATGCTCATTACGGCAAATGGCGTCTTGATCCGGATGGCAGTCGGCGATATTTCAACCATGGGAAGAAATACGCAAGGCGTACGCTTGATCCGTTTGGATGAAGCAGGCTACGTAGCGACAGTTGCGAAAGTCGAGAAAGAAGAAGACGCTGAGCATGCTGAACCTGAGGAAGAAGCTTCAGAACATGAAAATGCTTCTGTTCAGGAAGACTCTCCAGAACAAGAGGGCGATTCTGATCAGGAAGACGCACCAAGCGACGATTCTACAGAAGAATAAACAACACTAAACAAGGCCTGGGATTTTTCCCGGGCCTTTTTTCTATTTATGATGAAGAAAAAATTCAGCAGGGTCATTTAATCAAAAGAAATTATTTGGTAAAATAAACTAACTGATGTAGAAATTTCTGCGGTCGGAAAATGGGACAACATGGGGTGGGGAAAATGAGGGTCAAAGTTTCTGAATTAATAGAAGGCTGCATCCTGCAAAAGGATGTCACTGGCATGACGGTTTACCCTTTAGTACCGAAAAAGACAGTCTTGAATCCTATTCATTTGGATGTATTAAAAAGATTTTCGATAGATTCGGTTGAAGTGGAGCGGACTTTAGTGGACGGAACATTATTCAAACCACAGACAACCGCAGAGGATGCAAGTGAACAAAAGATAGAAGAAATCCCGTTGTCGTTCACAGAATCTTATTTGAAGGCAATCAGAGAATTCAAACAAGAATTCACCAAATGGCAGTCCGGGGGCGCCATTGACTTTATGAAGGTGAGATCCATCATCATGCCCCTTTTGAAAAAGGTAATTGAAACACCTGAAAACCTTCATACCATCCGGCACTATTCAAACCCTAAGGACTACCTTTATCATCATTCCGTCGCAGTCGGTATCATAAGCGGGATGCTGGCTAAAAAACTGGGGTACGATGTAGGCATCTATAACCAGGCGGCTTTAGGCGGGATGCTCAGTGACTGCGGCATGGCGAGGATCAGAGCATCGATCCTCGAAAAGAAAAGCCTCAGTCAGTGGGAGTTCCAAGAAATCAGGGAGCATACACTGAACAGCTACAAAATGGTCAAGGATACTTCCCTTCTGAAACCGGAAATAAAGCTGGCAATCTATCAGCATCATGAGAGACTGGACGGAACCGGCTATCCGGGTGGAGAAAAAGCAGAAAAGATTCATATGATGTCGAGGATCATCGCTGTAGCGGATGTTTATCACGCTATGACATCTGAGCGGGCTTACCGAAGCAAGCAATCTCCATTTAAAGTGTTGGAGATGATCATGGAAGACAGCTTCGGACAATTTGATATTTCCGTAGTAAAGGCACTGTTTTCTTTAATAGGAGATTTATCTATCGGCACAAAGGTGCGTTTGTCCAACGGGGAGGAAGCGAGCGTCATCTTCACGAAGAGAGAAGCACTTACAAGGCCATTGGTGAAATTGGAGAAATCCGAGGAAATCATCGATCTTGTCCAGAACCGTAATATATTCATAGAAGATGTTATTTGATTTAAGCTCGCGGACCTGCAGCAGGAGTGTCCGCAAGCTTATTTTTATAGTATTTTAAAGCAATCTATCATCATTTGATATTTTCATAAATTATATTTGTAAAACTTGTTGACACTTATTGGACTACCATGTTATATTATTAAAGTCGCTGATGGCGATAACGAAATTGATCTTTGAAAACTGAACAAAACAAAACGTCAACGTTAATCTATTTTTTTAAAAATCGAGCTAATCAAGCTTGAAACTTTGTGGCTTTGAGCCAACAATTTTTCGGAGAGTTTGATCCTGGCTCAGGACGAACGCTGGCGGCGTGCCTAATACATGCAAGTCGAGCGGATTGA